>NZ_WHIW01000017.1 GCF_009295635.1 Alkalilimnicola sp. S0819
ATCAGCGAGCAGCTTGTCTGAGCGTAGCGAGTTTGCTGCTCGCCCCCTTCCGGCGAGAAGCGCAGGGGAGCGCCGGGCGCAGCCCGGTGCCAAATCGTGGGCCGCCGCCGGCCGTACCCGCCCCAGGGTCTGCGCCAAGATGGCCCGCGCCAAGAGGGGCCGCGCTTACGCTTTGCGACATGGCACCGATACGAGGGTATCTGTCCCGGCTTTCGGGATGGAGCTTGCGCCGACAGATTGGGTTGCGGGTCGGGTGCGGCCTGGGGCGGCCGTCGATGCAGCCGAGCATCGCAGCCGGAAAGGGAAAAAGCGGGTTGCCTGTTTGAGCGTAGCGAGTTTGCAACCCGCCCCTTTCCGGCGAGAAGCGCAGGGAAGCCCGGCGTAGCCGGGCCAAATCGTGGGCCGCCCCAGGCCGCACCCGACCCGGAACCCGCACCAGTGCTACAAGCCTCGTCATAGGGCCCGCTCTCTAAGACGCCACTTTCCCGCTAAAGCGCGACGGCAAACGGCTTCACAAAGCTCAGGGCTCCCCCGCAAGCCACTCGCCGAATTCCGCCAGGCTTCTCACCTCCACATGGGGCACCGGCTCCAGATCCCGGGGCCAGTCTCGCCCCTCCTGGTTCAACCACACCGCCCGCATGCCGTAGCCCGCCGCGCCGATGACATCGCTTTCCGGCTCGTCACCGATATGCACCATCTGGCTCGCCGGCACCCCCGCCCGGTGGCAGGCAGCCTCGAAGATCAGCCGATCAGGCTTGGCGGCGCCCACATCGATGGCGGCCACCACGAAATCGAAGTAATGCCCCAGGCCCAGGCGATGAACATTGGCATTGCCGTTGGTCATCACCCCCAGGCGGTAACGCCCGCGCAGGCTGTCCAGCAGGGGTTTGGCTTCGGGATAGAGCGTGATCTCGTGGCGCGCTTGCAGGAAGGCCTCGAAGGCGCCCTCCACCAGAGCCTCTCCGTAGCCGCAGGCCCGGGCCACCTCGCGATAGACCGCCTTGCGCAGCTCGCTCACATGATGGCGCAGCTCGGGCCGGCTCCGAAGTAGCTCCTGACGGATGGCGGTGAGCTGCTCGGGACTGTAGCGGGCGGCCGCATCCGGGTAATGAGTCCGCAGCCACTCGTGCCCGCGGGCCTCGGCGCGGGGCAACACCCCCTCCAGGCCCCACAGGGTGTGATCCAGATCGAAACTCACCGCGCGCAAATGCATCTCAGGCCTGCTCCGATTCCCTGCGCCACAGGCAAGATCCGCCCTGCTCCAGGCGATCCAGCCAGGCCTCGTGAGCCTGGCGTTCCTCATCCCCCGCCTGTAGTACTTTCAGCGCTGGGCGGTCGGCCGGCAGCCGCTGTATGCGCCCGGCCTGTCCGCCATCGGCGCCGGCGTCCTCACCGCCCAGCGACAGACTCACCTGGCCACCGGTCATGCCCAGGTAGACATCCGCCAGGATCTCGGCGTCCAACAGCGCGCCATGCAGGGTGCGGTGGGCGTTGTCGATGCCGTAGCGCTTGCACAGCGCATCCAGGGTATTGCGCTGACCGGGGTGCAGGCGCCGGGCCATGACCAGGGTATCGACGATGCCGCAAATGGCCTTGATCGGCTCGGCGTTCGGGCGCCACCGCCGCAGCTCGTGATCGAGGAAGCCCACATCGAAGGGGGCGTTGTGAATCACCAGCTCCGCCCCACGCACGAAGGTGAGGAATTCCTCCACCACATCGGCGAAACGGGGCTTGTCGGCGAGGAACTCGTTGGTGATGCCGTGCACCTCGATGGCGCCGGCATCGATCTCCCGGTCGGGCTGCAGGTAAACGTGGAAGTTGCGCCCGGTGAGGCGGCGACGCTCCAGTTCCACGCAACCGATCTCGATGATGCGATGCCCCTGGGAGGCCTCCAGGCCGGTGGTTTCGGTATCCAGTACGATCTGTCTCATGGCGCGCTCATACTCCGTCAGGCGGTGCTCAGCTCGTCTATGCCACGATTGGCCAACTGATCCGCCCGCTCGTTCTCGGCGTGACCGCTGTGGCCCTTCACCCACCGCCAATCGATCTCGTGGCGGGCACAGGCCTCATCCAGCCGACGCCACAGGTCCTCGTTCTTCACCGGTTTCTTGGCCGCCGTCTTCCAGCCCCGGCGTTTCCAGTTGACCAGCCACTCGGTGATACCCTTGCGCACGTACTGGGAGTCGGTGGTGAGTATCACCTGACAGGGCCGGCGCAGGGACTCCAGCGCCTGAATGGCCGCCATCAGCTCCATGCGGTTGTTGGTGGTCTGCGACTCGCCGCCGAACAGTTCCTTTTCCACGTCACCGTATCGCAACAGGGCGCCCCATCCGCCGGGGCCGGGGTTACCGCGGCAGGCGCCGTCGGTGTAGATTTCCACTCGCTGAGCCATGCAAGGCGCTCCGTGGGACCGGCTGCGCCAGTCCGGGTACCAGTTTGGGTTTTTTCCACTTGGGGCGGAGCACGGTAACACCCCGCAGCCGTTTTTGCGCGCTGCAAAGATACGCCCCCCCCGCCCAGGGCAGCAGCCGCGGGCCATACCGGTCCAGCACCCGCAGCCAGTGCTGCAGCCGCGGGTTCTGCCAGGGCGGACGGAACAACAGGCGCTCGGTGGCGAGCGGGGTGAGCCCCAGCAATGAGAACCAGTCCTGCAGGCGCCGCACGGACACGTGCTGAGCGGCCGCCGGCAGATCCTCCCCCTGTACCCAGTAACGGGACAGGCCCCAGAGGCTCCAGGGATTGAAGCCCAACACCAGCAGGCGCCCCTCCGGTGCCAGGATGCGGTTCACTTCACGCAGCAGTTGATGGGGCTGGGGGTTGTAATCCAGTTCGTGCACCAGGATCACCGCATCCAGACTGGATGTCTGGAACGGCAGTTCGTCCTGGTCCACCAACAGATCCCCCACGCCTCCCTGCGGGCCCACTCCACGGTAAAGCCGACGGAGCGCGTCATCGGCCAGCAGCGGGCGGCCGGCGCCCAGGTGCCCCAGTTGCAGCACCCGCTGCAGGTAGACCCCGCGCAGGGCTTCGCGCACCGCCGCCTGCTCCTGATCCAGAAGCAGCCGGCCCAGCGGTGTATGAAACCAATCATGCAGCGCTTGCATCGCTCGCGGTACCTGCGGTTTGGAGCTGCGGCCAGCATAGCCCGCACCCCGGCCCGATACTACCGGAGGCTTTGTCCGCCCCCATAAAGCCGTTAGCATTGGGTCATTCGTGCGCCACGCAGCCAGGAGCACCGCTTGCCATGTTACGCATAGAGCCCATACCCGCCTTCTCGGACAACTATATCTGGGCCCTGCATGACGGAGAAAAGGCCGCGGTGGTGGATCCCGGCGATGCCGCGCCGGTGATGCGCTGGCTGAACGAGCGGGGCGTAGAGCTCAGCGCGATACTCATCACCCATCATCATCCAGACCATGTGGGCGGCATCGCCGAGCTGCTCGCGCAGGGTGCGGTCCCCGTGTATGGCCCTGGCGCCGAGAACATCCCCGGGCGGAGCATCGCCCTGGCCGAGGGCGACAAGGTGGCCCTGCTAGCCCCCGAGATCAGCCTGCAGGTTCTGGAGGTGCCCGGCCACACCCTGGGGCATATCGCCTACTACGCCGAAGGCATGCTGTTCTGCGGCGATACCCTCTTCGCCGGTGGCTGTGGGCGCCTGTTCGAAGGCAGCCCGGAGCAGATGCACGCCTCTCTGCAAAAGCTGGCGGCCCTGCCCGCCTCCACTCGGGTCTACTGCGCCCATGAGTACACCCTGGCGAATCTGCGCTTCGCGCTGAAGGTGGAACCAGAGAACCCGGCACTGCAACAACGCCTGGCGCACGTGCAGGCCCAGCGGGAGCGCGACGAAATCACCCTGCCGAGCACCCTGGGCGTGGAATTGCAGACCAACCCCTTCCTGCGGGTGACGGAGGCGGCTGTGATCCGGCGCGCGGGAGAGCAGGCCGGTCATGGTTTATCATCGCCGGCGCAGGTTTTCGCCGCCGTGCGGGCCTGGAAGGACAGGGGCTGACGCGGCCCTGACACGATAAACATCATAAGGAATCAAGGAGAACGCCCATGGGCGCCACCCGCCTGTGCCTGCTCCTCGCGCTGGGCCTGAGCCTGAGCGCCTGCGGCCTGATACCGCAGCAGCCCACCACTGAACCGGGGCCCACCCCGAGCCCGCGGGCCGCCCACGACACGCCGCAGGAACCGCCCCTGGTACAGGCCAGCGCGGAGGACGCGCTCACCGTCGCCGCCACGCCTCCGCCGCCACCCGCACCGGTGGACCTTTGGGAGCGCATGCGCCGCGGTTTCGAGCTGCCGGAGCTGAGCCATCCGCGCATCGCGCAGGAACTGCGCGCCTTCAGCGGCAAACAGGGCTACTTCGACCGGGTGGCCGAGCGCGCCGAGCCCTATCTGTATTTCATCCTCGAGGAGCTGGAAGCGCGGGACATGCCCCTGGACCTGGCTCTGTTGCCGATCGTCGAAAGCGCCTTTCGGCCCTTTGCCTATTCCCCGGGTCGGGCGGCGGGGCTGTGGCAGTTCATACCCGCCACCGGGCGACACTACGGATTGAAGCAGACCTGGTGGTACGACGGACGCCGGGATGTGATCGCCTCCACCCGGGCGGCGTTGAATTATCTGGACCATCTGCACGGCCTGTTCGGCGACTGGGCCCTGGCCCTGGCCGCCTATAACGCCGGCCAGGGTACGGTGCGCGGCGCCATCCGGCGTAACGCCGCCGCCGGCAAGCCCACCGACTACTTCAGCCTGCCCCTGCCCCGGGAAACCCGTGCCTATGTGCCGCGGCTGCTGGCACTGCGTGAAATCGTCCGCAATCCCGCCGCCCACGACCTGAGCCTGCATTCCCTGCCGGACGAGCCCTATATCGAAGTGGTGGAGATCGATGGGCAGATCGATCTGGCGCTGGCCGCGGAGATGGCGCAGCTCAGCCTGGAGGAAATCTACCGGCTCAACCCGGGCTTCAACCGCTGGGCCACCGACCCGGAAGGCCCCCATTATCTGGTGCTGCCGGCGGAGCATGCCGATCGTTTCCGTCAGGCCTGGGCCGAACAGCCCGCCGAGGGGCGCGTGCAGTGGACCCGCCACCGGGTAAACCCGGGCGAGACGCTGAGCCACATTGCCCGGCAGTACCGGACCACCAGTACCGTGCTCCGGCAGGCGAACCAGCTCAATGGCCACATCATCCGTGCCGGCGCCTATCTGCTCGTGCCCACCGCCCGCCAGGGCGCCGATAGCTACGTGCTCAGCGCCAGCCAGCGCCGGGTACGCTTGCAGCAGGCGGATCGCGCCGGGCAGCGCATGGAAGTCCTGGTTCGTCGAGGGGACAGCTTCTGGAAAATCGCCCGTCAGCATGGCGTGAGCGTGGACCGGCTGGCCGCCTGGAACGGCCTCTCACCCCGGGACACCCTGCGCCCGGGCCAGCGGCTGGTACTTTGGAAGAAGGGCGGATCGAGCGCCGGCGGCCCGGCCTCCCGCACCCAGCGCATACATTACACGGTGCGCTCGGGGGATTCGCTGTATCTGATCGCGCGAAAGTTCAGTGTCAGCGTCAAGCAGCTGCGCAGCTGGAACGCGCTCAACGGGAAGTACCTGCAGCCCGGCCAGCGGCTGGTGCTGCACGTGGATGTGACCCGACAGGGGGGCTAGGCGAGGTAGGCGCCACCCTGGCACCGTATCCGATTAGGGGAGCGGACTTTGGCCGCTCCCGCAGCAGAAGGCGCTCTCAGCGCGCCTTCTTCAGTTCCTCTTCCGGAAGCATGATGTTCAGCTCCAGCACCTCGCAATCGCCGTCCTTGTCGATCTGCATCTTCACCGCATCGCGACCCACCTGCACATACTTGCGGATCACCTCCAGCAACTCCTCCTGGAGCATGGGCAGGTAATCCGGTCCGCCCCGGGTGGAGCGTTCGTGGGCGACGATGATCTGCAAGCGTTCCTTGGCGACACTGGCGCTGCGCTGCTTCTGGCTGCGGAAATAATTGAAGAAACTCATGGCTTCAGCCTCCGAAGATGCGCCCGAGCAGGCCTTTCCTGGCCGCGGTGAGAAAGCGATGGGGGCGATCCTCACCGAGGAAGCGGGCCACGGCGTCATCGTAGGCCTGGCCGGCATCGCTCTGCTGCTCCAGAATCACCGGCACACCAGCGTTGGACGCATTGAGCACGGCCTGGGATTCGGGAATCACGCCCAGCAGCGGGATGGCCAGGATCTCCTGTACATCGTCCACGCTCAGCATCTCGCCGCGATCCACCCGCTCGGGGGAGTAACGGGTCAACAGCAGGTGCTCCCGCACCGGCTCCTCGCCGTTCTCGGCCCGGCGTGTCTTGCTCTGCAGTATCCCCAGGATGCGGTCTGAATCTCGCACCGAGGAGACTTCCGGGTTGGTGACCACAATGGCCTCGTCGGCGAGATAGGCGGCATGCATGGCGCCCCGCTCGATGCCCGCCGGCGAGTCGCAGACGATGTAATCAAACTCCTTGGACAGTTCCTTGATCACTTGCTCAACCCCTTCCAGGGTGAGCGCGTCCTTGTCCCGGGTCTGGGAGGCGGGCAGGATGAACAGCCCGTCCACGCGCTTGTCCTTGATCAGGGCCTGATTGAGGTTGGCATCGCCGCTGATGACGTTGACGAAGTCATACACCACCCGGCGCTCGCACCCCATGATCAGGTCCAGATTGCGCAGGCCCACGTCGAAATCGATGACCACGGTGCGATGGCCGGCCTTGGCCAGCCCGGTGGCGATAGCCGCGCTGCTGGTGGTCTTGCCCACCCCGCCCTTGCCCGAGGTAATGACGATGATTCGTGCCACTGCTTGATCCCTCCTGTCAGCCCTGCAGGGCCTGTATGCGCAGTTCCTCGCCGTGCAGGGAAATCTGCACCGCGCGGCCACGTTCCTGTTCGCTGATGTGTTCGCTGATCTGATAACTGCCGGCCACCGAGACCAGCTCGGCCTCCAGGCTCTGGCAGAAGATGCGCGCCGTCGTATCGCCCCGCACGCCGGCGAGCGCCCGGCCGCGCAAGGGCCCGTAGACATGAATATGCCCATCGGCCAGCACTTCGGCGCCGGCCTGCACCGGGGCGAGCACGACCAGATCTCGCCCCTTGGCGTAGACCTGCTGGCCGGAACGCACCGGCTGGGCGACCACCATTGCCGCGCCCGGCTGCTCGGCGGGCGCCGGCGCAGCGGCGGGTTCGGGCGCACGGGGCGCTGCGGCCCCGTCCAGGCGTGGGAAAATACCCACGCCGGCTTCCCGAGCGGCGGCCTCCACCGCCGGGTTCCCGCCCCTGACCCCCATGGGTACCAATTCTCGCTGGCGCAGAGCCGTCAGCAGCTTGCCGAGGGCCTCGGCGGGCATGGCCGCCTCCAGGTCAAGGATCACCGGCAGGCCACGGAAGAACCCCGGGGCGGTGGCCAGCTTCTCATCGAGCTGGACGAGCAAGGGCTCCAACTCCGCCTGCAACACCCGCAGCACGGACACCGTCAGCATGCGCCCTTTCAGTTCGAAGGCGGGCTGGGCGGCGTTGGCGTGTGGACTGGCGGCCATAAATCTCTGTTCTTTTATTGCGGAGAGCACGGCACGGGGCCGTAAACACGCACCCCCTCCACAACGGGAGGGGGTGCCGGGCCCTTTATAGCCTGCGGGCCGGGGCCTGATCAAGGGTCCTATGCCGCATTGCGGCAAATCGGCTCGTCAACCGGCGCTGAGCAGGCTGTTCATACGCCGTACGAAGCCCGCGGGATCTTCCAGCGCGCCCCCTTCGGCGAGCTGCGCCTGCTCGAACAGCAGCAGCGCCCAGTCCTCGAAAGCCTCCACCTGCTCCGGTTCCCGCAGGCGCTGAATCAAGGCGTGCTGCGGGTTCAGCTCCAGGCTGGGCTTCGCCATGGGCATGTCGTGGCCGGCGGCCTTGAACAGCTTCTGCATCCCGAGGCCCATATCGTGCTCGCTGACCACCAGGCAGGCCGGCGATTCGGTGAGCCGGCGGCTCAGGCGCACGGCCTCTACCCGCTCGCCCAGCGCCTCGCCGAGCTTGTCCAGCAGAGGCTGGAATTCCCCGGCCTGCTGCTCGGCCTGCTTCTTCTCCTCCTCGCCCAGCTCGTCCAGATCCAGATCGCCCTTGGCCACCGACTGCAGGCTCTTGCCCTGGTACTCATGCAGGTGGGCCACCAGCCACTCGTCCACCGGCTCGCTGAGCAACAGCACCTCGATGCCCTGCTTGCGAAACACTTCCAGGTGCGGGCTGTGGGCGGCCGCCTTGAAGCCGTCCGCATTGACGTAATAGATGTGCTTCTGCCCTTCCTTCATACGCGCGATGTACGCATCCAGAGAGACGGTCTCGGCGGGCTCGCCGCTGTGGGTGGACGCAAAGCGCAGCAGTTTCGCAATGCGCTCGCGGTTGGCCGGGTCCTCCGCCGGGCCTTCCTTGAGCACCCGCCCGAAGCCTTCCCAGAACGCGGCGTACTCCTCGGGCTCCTTGTCGGCCATGCGCTCGAGCAGGTCCAGCACCCGCTTGACCGAGGCGCCGCGGATCTTGTCCAGCACCCGGTTGTGCTGCAGCAACTCGCGGGAGACGTTCAGGGGCAGGTCATCGGAGTCCACCACCCCGCGCACGAAACGCAGGTAACCGGGCATCAGCTGCTCGGTGTCATCCATGATGAACACCCGGCGTACATAGAGCTTGATGCCGTGACGACGCTCCCGGTCGAACAGATCGAAGGGGGCGCGCCGGGGCAGATACAGCAGCGAGGTGTAGCTGAGATTGCCCTCTACCTTGTTGTGCACCCAACGCAGCGGCGCTTCGAAATCATGGGCGACGTGCTTGTAGAACTCCTGGTATTCCTCGTCGCTGATCTCGTTCTTGGGGCGCATCCACAGCGCCGAGGCGCTGTTGGCCGCCTCCTCCTTGCCCTCTTCATCGGCAAGGAGCACCGGGATGGCGATATGATCCGAGTAGGTGCGGATGATGTGGCGCAGCCGGTGCGGCTCCAGGAACTCGTCCTGTTCGGCATTCAGGTGCAGGATCACCTCGGTGCCACGGTGCGAACGCTCGACGTTCTCTACCGTGAAACCGCCCTGCCCATCGGACTCCCAGCGCACCCCCTGTTCTGCGGGAAGCCCCGCCTTGCGGGTCAGCACCGTCACCCGGTCGGCGACGATGAAGGCGGAGTAGAAACCCACCCCGAACTGGCCGATCAGCTGGGCGTCCTTCGCCTGATCACCGGAGAGTTGCTCCAGAAAACGCCGGGTGCCGGAATGGGCGATGGTGCCCAGATTCTCCACCACCTCGTCGCGACTCATGCCGATGCCGTTATCGCGGATGTGCAGGGTGCGGGCTTCCTTGTCCACCCGCAGCCGGATGGCCAGCTCCGACTCGCCCTCGTACAGGGCCTCGTTCTGCAGCGCCTCGAAACGCAGCTTGTCCGCCGCGTCCGAGGCATTGGAGACCAGCTCCCGAAGAAAGATCTCGCTGTTGCTGTACAGCGAGTGGATCATCAGCTTCAGCAGTTGCTGAACCTCGGTCTGGAATTCCAGGTTTTCCTTTTCCGCGTGCACACTCATGAAATCACTCCCTCAATGTACTTGATAACCTTCATGGGCCAGCAGCCAACGCTTGATGACCAGCGCCTCGCCGCCGCCCTCGCCGGTGAAACCACCCAGGCCCGTGCGCGCCACCACCCGATGGCAGGGCACCAACACGGGCACCGGATTACGGGCACAGGCGCCGCCTATCGCCCGGGGCCCACTGCCCAGCAGCCGGGCCAGCGCTCCGTACTCGCGCACCTCGCCGGGCGGTATCGCGCACAGCGCTTCCCGCACCCGTTGTTGATGCGCCGTCGTCGCCGGCGCCAGCGGCAGCTGAAAGCCTGCCCCCGGCTCCTCGAACCAGCGCGCCAACTGCCGGGCAAGTTCACGCCCCAACTCACTGCGCGGCCCGGACACGGGTTCCCCGCAGCGCAGGATCACCCGCGATACCTGCCCGGCATCACAAACGATCCCTAGCCTGCCCACGGGGCTGTTCAGGCAGAAGACATCACGGCTCATGACACGGCACTCCCGCCATTGCTGAGGCGGAAAATTATAGGTTCTTCGTGGATTAGCGGGAACTCCCCTGCTTCGCCTGGCCGGACAGCGCGAGAGCAGGCGCAGGGGTGTCGGTGCCCGCCGCTCGATTGAGCGACTGAAGAGAGAGGCGCCCTGTTCCCCTTTTCACGGCATTGACCCTGACACCGTGGCGCGTCCGCGGCTTGGGGGTGACTGTCGCACCGACACATGGGCTTCCGTGGTGGCGGCGATTCGGAACGGGCGTCGATGCAGCGCAACGCCCAGGGGCCGGGCGGAAACCGGCGGAGTGCTTAGTGAGCGGATTCGCTGGCGTCGCGAGTTCGCCCAGCGCCGCCACGACCAAGGAGCAAAGGGCGACCCCCGGGCGCTGCCCGGGGGCCAATCGAGGGGCGGGGATTCGCCACCGAACCCCGGCCGAGCACCCCGACCGGCAACGGCGCCAAGGCGAAGCCTAGAAAGCGCTGCTCTGATCCAGCCGCACTTTCTCTCGCTCGGCGCCCTCATCCCGGGAGGCGATATGATCGCCGGTGACCATCTGCTTGTAGGTCATCCCGGGGCCGACCATCGGGTATACCCCGGCATCCGCGTCGATCATCACTTCCAGGAACGCCGGCCCCTTGGCTTCCACGAAGTCCTTCAGCGCCGAAACCAGCTCCGCCTTGTCACTGACGCGTCGCACGAAGGGGAAGCCGTCGCTCTCCGCCGCCTTGACGAAGTCCTTGCGGTGCAAGGACTTGTCGGAGCCCGAGAACCGGTCCTCGAAGTAGAGTTTCTGCCACTGACGCACCATGCCGTCGCCCAGGTTGTTCAGCAACAGCACCTTCACCGGCAGGTCATAGGTGGTCACCGTCTCCATCTCGCCCAGGTTCATGCGGATGGAACCGTCGCCGTCCACATCGATGACGATCTTGTCCGGGCAGGCGAAGGCCGCACCGATGGCCGCCGGCAGACCGAAGCCCATGGTGCCCATGGAGCCGGAGGTCAGCCACAGCCGCGGCTCGCGGAAATCGAAGTACTGAGCCGCCCACATCTGGTGCTGGCCCACACCGGTGGCGATGATGGCGCGCCCGTCGGTGAGCTTGTTCAGCTCCTCGATCACGTAATGGGGCTGAATCAGGTCGCTCTCCCGGTCGTAGTTCCAGGCATGGCGCTGCTTGAGCGCGCGCACGTGTTCCACCCAGGGCGCGTGCTCAATGTCGATGCGCTGTTCGCGGCCGTAGTCGATGAGCTGGCGCAGGCTACGCCCGGCCTCGCCCACATGGGCCCAGTCCACCATCTTCACCTTGCCGATCTCGGCCGCGTCGATGTCGATGTGAGCCACGTGCTCGGCCAGCGGGGCAAACTGCTCGGCACGAGCGGCGACCCGGTCATCGAAGCGCGCGCCCACCGCGATCAGGAAATCACAGTCCTCCACCGCATAATTGGCGAAGGCCGCGCCGTGCATGCCCAGCATATGCAGCGACAAGTCGCTGGTGGTGTCCACCGCGCCCAGGCCCATCAGCGTGGTCACCACGGGAATCTGCCAGGTCTCGGAGAACTCCCGCAGCTCCCGCGCCGCCTCACCGCTGATCACACCGCCGCCGGCGTAGATCAGTGGCCGGCTGGAGCGCTGCAGCATATCGAAGAACTGGCGGCACTTGCGCTCGGAAAGCTTGGCGGCGCGCAGGGATTCCATGCGCTGGCGGTAGCCGCGAATCTCCAGCAGGCCCTCGCCCTGGTACTCGCCGATCCAGTTCTGCACGTCCTTGGGCAGATCCACCACCACCGGCCCCGGCCGACCGCTGCGCGCGACTTCGAAGGCGGTGCGGATGGTCGCCTCCAGCTTGCTCGGATCGGTAACCAGGAAGACGTGCTTGGCGCAGCTGCCCATGATGTTGACGATAGGCGCTTCCTGGAAGGCGTCGGTCCCCATGGCCGACGTGCCCACCTGGCCGGTCAGGGCCACCACGGGAATGGAATCGGCCATGCAGTCACGGATGGGGGTGACCGTATTGGTGGCGCCGGGCCCGGAGGTCACCATGAACACGCCCACCTTGCCGCTGGCCCGGGCATATCCCGCCGCCATGAAGCCCGCGCCCTGCTCGTTGGCGGGCACGATGAGCTTGACCTGCTCCTCGGGCTGCTCGCCCTTGCCTTCGTTGTAGCGGAAAATGGCGTCGTAGGTCGGGAGGATCGCGCCGCCGCTGTAGCCGAATACGGTATCTACACCCTCATCGGCCAGAACCTGGATGATGACGTCGGCGCCGCTCATGCGGGTACCGGCCAAGGGGTGTTTACGCGCGATCTCGTTGCTCATGACTGTCTCGATACTGTTGAGGCGCCGCGGTGCCGGCGCTGTTCCGTGAACCGGACATGATACGGGTGGCCGGGAAAGGGGCACAAGGGAGGAGCGGATGAAATCCCGGCATGACCGCCGCAAGCAGGGAAAAGGTTGGGGCCGACGGCGAGTCGCTGCAGATGGCGGAGGAGAGCATCAACACAGAGTCCCGAAAATCCGCCGACCCCAATCTGGCGCCGTATTCCGGCAAATACGGCCTTGTTCGTATTGCAGTGCAGCAAAGATAACCGCTGACCGCTCCCAGCGCAAGCACGCTCGCGCCCGATGTCATACAATGGCGCCACTTTCAGCCAGCACCCCAAAGGGATCCAGTCGATGAGCGAAGTCATCCTCGTCAACGTCTCCGGCCAGGACAAGCCCGGACTCACCTCCTCTCTCATGTCCATCCTGGCCGAGTACAACGTGGACGTGCTGGACATAGGCCAGGCCATGATCCATGACACGCTTTCGCTGGGCATGCTGCTGGCCATCCCCGACCAGGACAAGCTCTCGCCGGTGCTGAAGGACGTACTCTTCCATGTGCATCACATGGGCATGCACGTGCGGTTCACGCCCATCTCCACTGAACACTACGAGGACTGGGTCCGCGGCCAGGGCAAGCCGCGCTACATCATCACCCTGCTGGGCCGGCGGATCACCGCCGAGCAGATGGCACGGGTCGCCCGGGTCATCAGCGATAATGCGCTGAACATCGAGGACATCCTGCGCCTGTCCGGGCGCCGCTCGCTGAACGGCGACGAGGCCCCGCGCGCCTGTGTGGAGCTGACGGTACGCGGCCAGCCCCTGGACCTGGACGAGATGAAGGAAGCCTTTCTGGAAGTCTCCGGCGAGCTGGACATCGACATCAGCTTCCAGGAGGACACGGTTTACCGGCGTAATCGCCGCCTGGTGGCCTTCGACATGGACTCCACCCTGATCCAGCAGGAAGTGATCGACGAACTGGCCGAGTTCGCCGGGGTGGGCGCCGAGGTCAAGGCCGTCACCGAACTGGCCATGCAGGGGGAACTGGATTTTCGCGAGAGTCTGCGCCGCCGCGTTGCCCTGCTCGAAGGCCTGGACGCCTCGGTACTGGCGCACGTGGCCGAGCGCCTGCAGCTCACCGAAGGCGCCGAGCGCCTGATCACCACCCTGAAGGCTTTCGGCTACAAGACGGCGCTGATCTCCGGCGGTTTCACCTATTTCGGCCAGTACCTGCAGCGCAAGCTGGGCATCGATTACGTCCACGCCAACGAGCTGGAGATCGTCGATGGCAAGCTCACCGGGCAGGTAACCGGCACCATAGTGGACGGCCCGCGCAAGGCCGAACTGGTGCGCGAGATCGCCGCCCGGGAATGCCTTAACCTGGACCAGGTGGTGGCCGTGGGCGACGGCGCCAACGATCTGCCCATGCTGCGGATTGCGGGCCTCGGCATCGCCTTCCGCGCCAAGCCGGTAGTCCAGCGCAACGCCCGCCAGTCCATCTCCACTCTGGGGCTGGACGGCATTCTGTACCTGATGGGGATAAAGGACACCGACACCCCGGCCTGAGAACCTGCGGCCCGCCGACCACTGCCGCACAGCACAATGACAAGCTAGTCAGTAGCTGCGACTCTTTAGGGCATGTCGCGCCTGTCCCTGTATTTGTTCGGCGGTTTTCGCGCCCTGGTCGATGAGCGAGCGCTCAGCGGTATCTACGACCATGTGCGCGCCCTGCTCGCCTACCTGGCCGTGGAACCGAACAAGGGCCACCGACGGGAGGTGCTCGCCGAGCTGCTCTGGCCCTACGAGAGCGAAGAGGTCGCTCGACGCAATCTGCGCCAGGCCCTGTCGCGCCTGCGCACGGCGCTGGACGACCGGGAGCGCCCTCAGCCGCTGCTGGAAGTGGATCGCAACAGCATCCGCTTCAACCCCGACGGCGATTGCTTCGTGGACGTGCTCGCCTTTCAGGCCTGCGCGGCGGGCAACAGCGCCTCGTCGCGCGATCTGCCCTGGCTGGAGAAAGCCGCCAGCCTCTACCAGGGGCACTTCCTCGATGGCTTTCACCTGCCCGACAACCCCGATTTCGAGCAATGGCAGGAAGCTCGCGCCGAGCAATTCCGCCTGCACGCCCTCTCGCAATTGAGCGCGCTGGCGGAACACCGGGAATCCATGGGCGAGCTCGCCGCGGCCATGGAGGTCTGCCGCCAGCAACTCGCGCTGGAGCCCTGGCACGAGCCGGCTCACGCCCAACTGATGCGGCTGCTGGCCCGCAGCGGCCAGCGCCATGCCGCGCTGGCGCAGTACCAGCAGTGCGTGGAACAACTGGCCGAGGAGCTGGGTGCGGAGCCCGAACCCAGCACCCAACGCCTGCACCAGCAGATTGCCGGCGGCGATTTCCGCCGAGAGCCGATGGAGAGCCGCCGCAGCGCCGAAGCGGCCGGGCGCCGCCAGGTGACGGTGCTCTATTGCGCGCTCAGCGAACCACCGGCCATGGATCCGGAGGACTTCGTCGAGATCGTGCGCGCCTTCAAGAAACGCTGTGATGAAGTCGCCCAGCGCTTCCAGGCCCATCAGGCGGACAGCCACGGCGGCGCGCGCATCCTGTTCTTCGGCTTCCCCCACGCTCAGGGCGACGACGCCCGCCGCGCCCTCTACGCCGCGCTGCGCCTGCAGGAGGAAGTCCGCCAACTCGCCGAGCGCCAGCGCTGCGAGTTGCAACTACGCACCGGCGCCCACACCGGCCTGATGGTGACCGCCGAAGCGGAGGCCGACCTGCCGGCGGATCTCATCGGCACGCCCCTGAACGCGGCCATGCAGCTGCGCTTCCTGGCCGAGGCGAACGAGATCCTGGTGAGCGCCGACACCGAACGCCTGGTGCGCGCCCATTTCCGCCTCCATCGCCGGCAACTGCCACCAGCCGAGGAAATCCGCGCCGCCCTGCCCGGCTTCCGCCTAGAGGCGGCGATCAGCCCGGACCTGGACGAGCGCGGCGACTTCTACGCCGATCAGGGCAACTTCATCGGCCGAGAAAAAGAGCTCGCGCAACTGCTGGGGCTTTGGGATAACACCCGCCGAGGACAGGGCCAGGTGCTGCTGCTCGAGGGGGATAGCGGCATTGGCAAGTCCCGGCTGCTGCAGGCATTCCGCCAGCGTATCGCTGAGCAGCCCCATCACCTGAGGCTGTTGCGCTGCTTCCCCGACTACCAGAGCAGCGCCCTGCACCCGGTCATCGAATTGCTCAACCAGATCTGTGGTTTCAAGGCCCGCGACAGCCAGCGACAGCGTCGGGAGAAACTCGCCGAAGCCCTCCAACGCCTGGACCTGTATGACGACACCGCGCTGCGCACCCTCGGCGATCTGTTGCAACTCCATCCGGACGCGGAAGCCGCCGGCGAGCAGGGCCTGCATCATCAGCAGCAGACCCTGAACCTCCTGGCACAGCTGCAACGCCACAGTAGCCGCCAGAAACCGCTGCTGTGGATCGTCGAGGATCTGCATTGGGCGGACCCCTCCACCCTGGAGCTGATCAAGCAACTGGCCGCCGCCAGCAAGGACCACGCCATACTGATGATCCTCACCGCGCGCCCCGGACACAGCCCGTCCTGGCTCAAGTCCGGCCACTGCCGGCGGCTGATCCTGGACCCCTTGCCGACCCAGGAGGTCCGGCGACTGGTGGCCGCACTCGCTCGGCACAAGGACCTGCCCGAACTGGTGGTGGACGAGATCGTCACCCGCACCGACGGCGTGCCGCTGTTCGTGGAGGAGCTCACCAAGACCCTGCTGGAATCGGACCTGCTGCGCGAGACCCATCACCGCTTCGAGCTGAGCGGCCCTTCTCCCAGCGTCGCCCTGCCCTTCACCCTGCAAGACTCCCTCATGGCGCGCCTGGACCGCCTGGGCACCGCCAAGGGGGTGGCCCAGTGGGGCGCGGTGCTGGGGCGCGAATTCCCCCACGCCCTGCTCGCGGAAGTCGTCGACATGGACGAAACCGCGCTGGAGCTGGAGCTGAATCGGCTGCTGGAAGCGGAACTGCTGTACCTGCGCGAGGACACCGGCGAGCGCATCTACGGCTTCCGCCACGCGCTGATCCAGGAAGTGGCCTATGAATCCCTGCTGCGCCGGCACCGCCAGGTCATGCACCAATTGGCCGCGGAAGCACTGGAGGATCAGTCCCGCGCCGATCGTGCCCCGCCGCCGGAGTGGCTGGCGCACCACTACACCGAGGCAGCGCTGTTCGAGCAAGCCGTGGATTACTGGCTGCGGGCCGGCCACCAGGCCGCGGCACTGTACGCCTATAACGAGGCAGTCAGCCATCTGCGTCGAGGCCTCGCCCTGCTGGAGCGCCTCCCGGAGGACGGCGACCGGACGCGGCGGGAGTTCGACCTGCGCATCGCGCTGGGCGTCCCGTTGATGCTCTGCGCCGGCCCGGTGCCGGAGATCGAACAAAGCTATGCGCGCGCCCTGGAGCTGAGCGAATCCCTGGGCGATGAACAGGAGCTCTTCCCCGCCCGGCGCGGGCTCTACACCTACTACGCGGGCCAGGGGGACTACCACACCGCAGAACAACTGGCACGCCAGCTGCTGGAGGACGCCGGCACGGCGCCCGAACAGCTCATCGAGGCCCAGCGTACCCTGGGTACCACGCTATTGCTGCGGGGCCGTCTGGGGGATGCCGCCGAACGCCTGCAAGGCGCCCTCACCCTCTATGATCCGGCCGCCCATGGCGGCCTTTCCCAGCATTACGGAATAGACCCGGGCCTTGCCGCCTTTTCGCTCTTGGCAATCATCGACTGGCTGCACGGCGCACCGGAAGTGGCGCGCCAGCGCACGGCCGAGGCGCTGCGCATGGCCCGGGAGGCAGCCCACCCCTCCACCCTGGGCTGGTGCCTGAACATCGCCCTGATCATCAGCGAGCTGGACGAGAACCCCACCCACACCCTGGAATTGGCCGAAGAACTGGGATACCTGGCGGACAAGCATCTGATACCGCTGTGGAACAGCTGGGGGGCTATCATGCGGGACAAGGCGAAAGCGGAGCTGACAGAGCAACCCGCCAGCCTGGATAGACTCAACGAAGCCTTCGCCGAGTACGACCGCCTCGGCGCCGCCATGGGACGCCCCTACGCCCTGGCCCTGTGGGCGGACACCTGTTTGCGGGCCGGCCGCACCGCCCAGGGGTTGGAAATCGTCGACAAGGCGCTGGCCTGGGTGGAACGCCACGATGCGCGCCTGCATGAAGCGGAGCTGCACCGCCTGAAGGGCGCGCTGCTGCTGGCCGGGGGGCAATCATCGCACACCGAGGCCGGCCTGCAGGCCCTGGGCCGCGCGATGAGCATCGCCCGGGCACAGGGGGCTTCGGCCTTTGAACTGCGGGCCACGGTGTCGCTGGCCGAGCATCTACGCGCCTGGGGCGCGGAGGAAGAGGCGGAACGGCTCACCGGCGAACTGTTGGCCCGTCTGAAGCGGCAGAACGCCGACTGGCAGCGCCGGAACTGGAAGGAATGGGAAGCGGCACAGGCCCTGCTGGCGGCTCATTCCTGAACCGCCAGCAAGGCCACCGACTCAGATACCCTTGGCCCGGAACCACTCGTGCAGCTTCTCGGCGCACTGCTCCCAGCCCGGCTCCAGCATGAACATATGCCCATGCCCCTGTAGCTCGATCAGGTCAGCGCCCTGCTGCTGGGCAATCTCCCGCTCCATGGCAATCACCGAGGTATGATCGTCAGTGCCGCTGATGACGAGGCGCGGGATGCTCGAACCGGTCAGGTCCGCGGACACTTCGCCCTTGAGCACTTCCACACCGGCCACCGCCGATTCCGGCACCATCTTGTCGAACACCGCCCGCTGACGCTCGGCTTCCACCCGGTTCAGCACCGCGCTCTTGCTCACCTTGAAGCCGGGCTTCAGGGGCTTCTTGCGAATCATCGCGGGCAGGGATTTGAAGATGTGCAGTAGAAACCAGATGTTGAACGGCGGATTCTGGAACTTCACCCCCGCCACCGGCGCCGAACTGGCCATAACCAGCGCCTTCAAGGGCGTGTCCGTGGCCACCATCTGGGCGATGGCACCGCCCATGGAGTGGCCGATCAATACCGGCTCGCCGCCCAGCTCGGCAATCACGCCGCGCACATCGGCGGCATAGTCGTTCAGGCTCAGGGCGCCCAGATTATCGAGCTCGGGATTGGGCGGGTGACCGCGCAGGTTCATGGCGTAGCAGTCATAACCAAGCCCGGCGAAATGGTGCAGAAAGGTTTCCCAGTTCCAGGAGCCCGCGCTGGCGCCGTGCACGAAAAGCAGCTTCTGGCCGTCGCCCGGCGCATGATCCACCAGCAGGCCGTTGATCTTCTTTTGTTCCAAAGCCATGGTTCCCCTCGAAGCGAATGCGGCTCGCGTGAGCCTGTTTATTGTGTATGGCATCAATAGCAGAGTTTGCCCCGGCGGAAAACGACCGGGCAAAAAAAAGGCGGCCGCCGCCGCCTTTTCCCGCAAGGCCCGTGGGCCTTACACCTTTTCCTTGATGCGGGCGGACTTGCCGCTGCGCTCACGCAGGTAATAGAGCTTGGCGCGGCGCACATCGCCACGACGCTTCACGGTGATGCTCTCGATCAGCGGGCTGTGCGTCTGGAACACACGCTCCACACCCTCGCCATGGGAGACCTTGCGCACGGTGAAGGAGGAGTTCAGGCCGCGGTTACGCTTGGCGATCACCACACCTTCGAAAGCCTGCAGACGCTCGCGGCTACCCTCACGGACCCGCACCTGCACCACCACGGTGTCACCGGCGCCGAACTCCGGCACCTCATGCTTGCTGGCTTCCAACTGCTCTTTCTCGAGCTGCTCGATAATGTTGCTCATAGCTCCTACCCTTCCCGTTCTCCCGGGCCCTCTCGGGCGCGGCGTTCCGTAATGAATTCATCGAGCAAACGCCGATCGCTGTCGGTCAACGTCTCTCGCCGTATCAACTCCGGCCTGCGCTGCCAGGTCCGCCCCAGCTGCTGTTGGCGCCGCCAGCGCGCAATGGCCTGGTGATCCCCGCTGAGCAGCACCTGCGGTACCGATCGCTCCAACACCTGCTCCGGCCGGGTGTAGTGCGGGCAATCCAGCAGGCCGTCCGTGAAGGAGTCCTGCGCGGCAGACTGATCGTGGCCCAGCACACCCGGCAGCAGCCGGCTGACCGCATCGATCATCACCATCGCACCCAGCTCGCCACCGCTGAGCACGTAATCGCCAATGGACCATTCCTCGTCCACCCGCGATTCGATCAAACGCTCGTCGACGCCCTCGTAGCGGCCGCAGACCAACAACAATCTCGCCCGCCCCGCCAGTTCCTCGCAGGCTGCCTGGTCCAGGCGTCGCCCCTGGGGGCTGAGGTAGGCGACCCGCACCGGCTCGGGGCTCGCCGCCCGGGCCGCGTCAATGGCGTCGGCCAGCGGCTGGTACTTCATCACCATGCCGGGCCCGCCGCCGTAGGGCCGGTCATCCACCGTACGGTGCCGGTCCAGGGTATAGTCCCGCGGGTTCCAGCAGACCAGCTCCAACAAGCCCGCCTCGCAGGCCCTGCCGGTCACGCCGTGGCGCCCCACCGTTTCCACCAGTTCGGGAAACAGGGTCAGCACATCGACGCGCATCAGAACTCCGGGTCCCAGTCCACCTCCAGGCGGCCCGCTTGCAGGTCCACCCGCTTCACCACCTGATCGAGCAGGAAAGGGATCAGGCGCTCCCGCTCCCCTCGCACCACCAGCACGTCGTTGGCGCCGGTCTCGATGAGGTGGTCGACCCGACCCAGATCCTGACCATCCACGGTCAGCACCCGCAGACCTTCCAGATCGGTCCAGTAGTACTCGTCGGCGGCCGCTGCCGGCAGCTGCTCGCGGGGAACACGAATGTCGACGCCCATGTACAGGCGTGCCTGTTCGCGATCGTCCACGCCCTGGAGCTTGACCACCAGGGTCTTGCCCTGCGGGCGGCCCTGCTCAAGTTCAATGCGCTGCTCTTCACCGCGCAACTGGATCCACCACTGCGGGTAGTCCAGCAGATTCTCGCGCGGGTCGGTGTAGGAATGCACCTTCACCCAGCCGCGCACGCCGTAAAGGCCGGAAATACGGCCCAGGGTCAGCCAGCGCCGATCCTCCACGCTGCCCTACCGTCGCTTACGCGGCGGCTTCGTTCTCCGCGCCGGCGGCCTGCGCCTGCTTGATCAGCTGGGCGACGCGCTCACTGGGCTGCGCACCCTGGCCGATCCAGTAGTTCACGCGCTCCAGGTCCAGCTTCAGCGGCACGTCCTGGCCACTGGCCACGGCGTTGAAGTAACCCAGGCGCTCGATGAAGCGGCCGTCGCGGGCGTTGCGGCTGTCCGTCACCACCACCTGATAGAACGGGCGCTTCTTCGAACCACCACGAGCCAGTCGAATCGTTACCATGCGATCAAATACCCCTTGAGGAAACCTGCCTGTATGCCAAACCGGCAGCCGGGCTGATGAAACCGCGCATTGTACTGGTTTGACGGTGAATGTGAAGACTCGTCAAGCGTCTAGAAGCCCATACCCGGGGGCAGGCCGCCGCCGCCGCCCATCTGGCGCATCATTTTTTTCATGCCGCCCTTCTTGAATTGCTTCATCATCTTCTGCATCTGCTTGAATTGCTTCAGCAAACGGTTGACGTCCTGAACCTGCACCCCGGAACCGGCGGCGATGCGGCGCTTGCGCGAGCCATTGATGACGTCCGGGCGCTGGCGCTCTTTCGGAGTCATGGAGTTGACGATGGCGATGAGCCGGCCCACCTGCTTGTCGTTGACCTGGGATTTCACCTCATCGGGCAGCTTCCCCATGCCGGGCAACTTGTCCAGCAGCCCGCCCATGCCGCCAAGCTTGCCGATCTGCTGCATCTGATCGCGGAAATCTTCCAGATCGAAGCCCTTGCCCTTCTTCATCTTCTGGGCGAGCTTCTCGGCCTGCTGGCGATCGACCTTGCTCTCCACCTCCTCGACCAGGCTGAGCACATCGCCCATGCCGAGGATGCGCGAGGCCACCCGGTCCGGGTGGAAGGGCTCAAGCGCGGTGCTGCGCTCACCCACGCCCAGGAACTTGATGGGCTTGCCGGTGACATGGCGAATGGAGAGCGCCGCGCCGCCGCGGGCGTCACCGTCGGTCTTGGTGAGGATCACGCCGGTAAGCGGCAGGGCTTCGTCGAAGGCCTTGGCGGTGTTCACCGCGTCCTGGCCGGTCATGCTGTCCACCACGAACAGCGTCTCCACCGGCTCCACCGCGGCATTGAGGCGGCGGGCCTCCTCCATCAGCACCTCGTCCACATGCAGGCGCCCGGCGGTATCCACCAGCAGCACGTCGATAAAACGGGTACGGGCATGCTCCAGAGCCGCCTCGGCGATGGCCACCGGGTCCTGATCCGCGGTGCTGGGGAAGAACTCCACCCCCACCTCGGTGGCCAGTGTCTGGAGCTGGTCAATGGCGGCCGGGCGGTAGACGTCACAGCTCACCACCATGACCTTCTTCTTCTCGCGCTCCTTCAGCCAGCGGGCGAGCTTGCCCACGCTGGTGGTCTTGCCCGAGCCCTGCAGGCCGGCCATCATCACCACCGCGGGCGGCCGGGTGGCGAGGTTCAAGGCGTCGTTGGCCTCGCCCATCACCCGCACCAGCTCGTCGCGGACGATCTTCACCAGCGCCTGGCCGGGCGTGAGGCTCTTCCTCACCTCCTCGCCCAGCGCCCGCTCGCGCACCTGGGCGACGAATTCACGCACCACCGGCAGCGCCACATCGGCTTCCAACAGGGCCATGCGCACTTCGCGCAGGGTATCCTTGATGTTGTCCTCGGTGAGACGGGCCTGACCACGCAGGCTCTTGACTATGCCGTCCAGGCGATCGCTGAGATTGTCGAACATGAAGGCGACTCGCTCGCTAGATGTACTCGAAAGACCCGGCAGTATAACGAAGCCGGCGGCCCGCTGCTGCACAGCCCCGCTTCAATAGCGCGAAGCCCTGTGCGATGATCCGAACGTGCCTCAGCTGGCCATCATCGGGATCGGATGCCACACGTACTCATCAGTATTATCGTGCTCAACCTCTATCTGGCCAGCGGCAGCGGTTTAGCCTGGTTCGTTGCCCGGCGTGGGCCCCGGGCCCGCGCCATCAGCCTGGGGCTGGGGCTCGCGGCGGTGCTGGGCCACCTGACGGTGGCCTATCTGCTGGCCTCGCAAGGCGAGGGGCTGCGGCTGGGCTTTTTCGACGCCGCCTCGCTGGTGGCGGCGATCATGGCCGCGGTGGTGCTGCTCACGGCGCTGCGCGCACCCAGTGAAAACCTGGGGATATTCGTCATGCCCCTGGCGGCGCTCACGCTGCTCGCCAGCCTGCTCCCCGGCGGCGGCGCGGGGCGCCCCATCGCCGATGGGCTGGCCGCCCATGTGCTCTGCTCGGTGCTTGCCTACGGCGTGCTCGCCATCGCCGCCTTGCAGGCGCTGATGCTCGCGTGGCAGGAACACCGTTTGCGTCACAAGCACCCGGGTGGGCTGGCGCGCCTGCTGCCGCCCCTGCAAGTCATGGAGCAGCTGCTGTTCCAGCTGCTGCACCTGGGTTTTGTGCTGCTCAGCCTGTCGCTGCTCACGGGCTTCGTGTTTCTGGAGGACATGTTCGCCCAGCACGTGGCCCACAAGACCGTGCTCTCCATCGTCGCCTGGCTGCTGTTTGGCATTCTGCTGTGGGGCCGGCGCCGCTTCGGCTGGCGCGGCCGGCTGGCGGCACGCTGGACGATCGGCGGCTTCATTGCCTTGATGCTCGCCTACTTCGGCAGCAAGCTGGTCTTGCAGTACCTGCTCGGCCACTGATTCACTCCGCGATTTCCAGCCACCCAGAGACCCGACACTCTTGCAGGACATTCCTTTAAGCATTCTTTTCGCCGCGCTGGGCGCTTTGCTGCTGCTGTCAGCCGCCTTTTCCGGTTCGGAAACGGCATTGATGACGCTGAACCGCTACCGGCTCAAGCATCTGGTCAAGCAGGGCCACAGGGGGGCGCGCGTGGCAAATGCCCTGCTGGAGCGGCCCGATCGGCTGATCGGCGTGATCCTGCTGGGCAATAATTTCGTCAATGTAGCCGCCTCCTCCCTGGCGACGATCATCGCCATGAGGCTGGGTGGCGAGGGTGCCATCGCCATTGCCGCGGGCATCCTCACCCTGGCCATCCTGGTGTTCTCCGAGGTCACCCCCAAGACCCTGGCCGCCTTGCACCCGGAGCGCCTCGCCTTTCCGGCCAGTTACGTACTCGCCCTGCTGCTGCGGGTGCTCTATCCGCTGGTGTGGGCAGTCAACGGCGTGGCCAACGGTTTGCTGCGGCTGGTCGGAGTGCGCGCCGACGAGATTGCCGGCCAGGCACTCAGCCGCGAGGAACTGCGCACTGTGGTGAACGAGGCCGGCGCACTGATCCCTCGCCGCCATCAGGCCATGCTCATCAATCTGCTGGACCTGGAGGAGGTCACGGTGGAGGACATCATGGTGCCGCGCAACGAGATCGTCGGCATCGACCTGACCGACGACTGGGGCAAGATCCTGGAGCAGCTGAGCACCAGCCAGCATACCCGCCTGCCTGTCTACAACGGCACCATCGATCAGGTTCAGGGGCTGATTCACGCCCGGCGGATCATGCGGGTGCTGGCGGAAGGCGAACTGACCCGCGAGCACCTGCTGGCGGGCCTGCGGGAGCCCTATTTCATTCCCGAGAACACCCCGCTGCACACCCAGCTATTGAACTTCCAACGGGAGCGTCGGCGCATTGGCCTGGTGGTGGATGAATACGGTGACATCCTCGGGCTGGTGACCCTGGAGGACATCCTCGAGGAGGTGGTGGGGGAATTCACCACCGACCCGGCGGCGGCCAACAAGGACATCGAGCGCCAGCCCGATGGCAGCCACCTGGTGGAGGGCAGCGCCTCGCTGCGAGAGCTGGGCCGGGTGCTGAAATGGGAACTGCCCACCGACGGTCCGAAGACCTTGAACGGCCTGATCCTGGAGCACATGGAGAACATCCCCGAACCGGGCACCAGCCTGATGCTCTACGGCCGCCCGGTGACCATCGTCCAGCTCAAGGGCAACAAGGTGAAGACCGCCCTGGTCATGCCGCCCTGGGGCAGGAAACCCTAGCGCGGCTGACGCGGGCTCAGGCTCGGCGCCAGGTGGTGCCGCCGGCGCCGTCCTCGATCGTCACCCCCTGGGCCTGCAGCTGGTCGCGAATCCGGTCAGCGGTGGCGAAATCCCGATCCTGGCGCGCCTGGGTGCGTTCGGCCAGCAGCGCCTCGATGCGGGCATCATCCAGTCCGTCCTCGCCGGGCCCCACCGCCTCGCCGCGCAGATACTGCTCCGGATCCTCCTGCAGCAAGCCCAGCCGACCCCCAAGGCCACGCAATAGCGCACCCAGCGAAGCCGCCCGCGCAGGGTCCTGCTCGCGCTGGCGGTTGATCTCCCGGGCCAGCTCGAAGAGCACCGCGAGGGCGCCCGGGGTGTTGAAGTCATCATCCATTGCGGCCTGGAAGCGCGCGGCGAATTCGCTCTGCGCCGGGGACTCGGCATCGGGCAGACCGCGCAAGGCCAAATACAGCCGCTCCACGGCGTGCCCCGCACCGTCCAGTTCCTGATCGCTGTAGTTCAGCGGCCCGCGGTAATGGCTGGCGAGCAGGAAATAGCGCACCTGCTCGGCCCGATAGCGGGCCAGGATGTCGCGCACGGTGAAGAAGTTGCCCAGGGACTTGGACATCTTCTCTTCATTGATGCGCACATGGCCGTTGTGCATCCAGTAATTGGCGTAATGGCAGCCGGTGGCCGCCTCGCTCTGGGCGATCTCGTTCTCGTGATGCGGGAACTGCAGATCCAGCCCGCCGCCGTGTATGTCGAAGCTCGCCCCCAGGCTCTCGGTGGACATGGCCGAACACTCGATATGCCAGCCGGGGCGGCCGCGCCCCCAAGGCGAATCCCAGGCGGGCTCATCCGGGCGCGCCGCCTTCCACAGGGCAAAGTCCACCGGGTCGCGCTTCGCCTCGCCCACTTCCACCCGGGAGCCGGCACGCAGCTCCGCCACCCGCTTGCCGGAGAGCCGCCCGTAGCGCTCGAAACGGCTCACCGAGTAATAGACATCGCCGTTGCCCGCCTCGTAGGCGTAGCCCTTGTCGATGAGCACGGTAATCATGTCGATGATCGCCGGCATCGCCCGGGTCGCCCGGGGCTCCTGGTCCGGGGGCAGCACGCCCAGCGCGGCGGCATCCTCGTGCATGGCGGCGATGAAGCGGGCGGTGAGGGTGTCCATGTCCACGCCCAGCTCCGCGGCGCGGCGGATGATCTTGTCATCCACATCGGTGATGTTGCGCACGTACTCCACCTGGTAACCGCTGGCCCGCAGATGCCGCACCACCATGTCGAACACCACCATGGCCCGCGCGTGCCCCAGATGGCAGTAGTCGTAGACGGTCATGCCGCAGACGTACATGCGCACCTTGCCTGGCTCCAGGGGGGTGAAGCGTTCCTTGGTATTGCTGAGGCTGTTGTAGATCTGCAGCATCCGGGTTGTTTCCAGTGGCTCTCGGGGCGGCGACATAGTAGCGAAAAGGCGCCCGGGCCGCTAACCCGCGCGGCGTTCACAGCGATCGCCGGTCGCGGTACAGTGCCGACGCTGTACCTGAGCCACAGGGGAAGAAACGGTGAGCCTGCCCAGTTATTTCATATCCGATCTGCATCTGGACCGGTCACGACCGGCCATCACCGACTTGTTCCTGCGCTTTCTGGGGACAGCCGCGGAGGAATGCGAGGCGCTGTACATCCTCGGCGACCTGTTCGAGGCCTGGATCGGCGACGATGCGGTGGGCCCCGAGGAGCCGGTGATCGCCGGCCTCGCCGCTTTCTCCGCCCGCCGCCCGCTGTACTTTCTGCACGGCAACCGGGATTTCCTCATCGGCGAGCGCTTCGCCGCGCTGACCGGCGCGCAGCTGCTGCCGGACCCCTGCGTGCACCGGCTCTACGGGCGCGACGTGCTGCTGATGCACGGCGACCTGCTCTGCACCGATGACCACGAGTACCAGGCGCTGCGGGTGCAACTACGCGATCCGCGCTGGCAGCAGGCCTTCCTCGCCCGAAGCATCGAGGAGCGCATCGCCTTCGCCCGGGATGCCCGGGAGAAGAGCAGCGCGCGCAACAGCCGCACCGAGGAATACCTGATGGACGTCAACCAGGGCACCGTGGAGCGGACACTGCGCGAGCACGGCGTGGACCGCCTGATCCACGGCCACACCCATCGGCCCGCCGTGCATGAGTTCACGCTGGACGGCGCCGTGGCACAACGCATCGTGTTGGGTGACTGGTACGAACAGGGCAGCCTGCTGGTCTACGGCCCCGAGGGCTTCGAACTGCGTCAGCTGCCCCTGCCCTGAGCGGCTTACAGGCCGATGGCGAACATTCTCTCCAGATCGTGCTGGGACTGGGTGCGGAAGGCGATGAGGGTTTCCGTGTCGGCGATGCCCGGCATGGGCTGCAGATGCTCGGTCACCAGCTCGGCCAGCTTCTCGTTGGAGGCGACCCGCAGGATCACCACCAGATCATAGCGACCGCCCACGGAATAGACCTCGGAGACACCGTTCACCTCCACCAGCGCCTCGGCCACTTCGTTGACCTTGCCGCGTTCGGCATTGAGCAGGATGATCGCGGTAACCATGACAGGCTCCTTAGGGTAGGGTTCAGTTGGTTCAGTTTATCAGCCATGCGCCGGCATTCACCGTCGCCGTATGGCCGACCCATGCCAGAGCAGGGTATCAGCAGCGCCCCGGCTCGGCCTGCTTGACGAACAGCTCGGCGGCCAGGCCGGGAATCGGCCAGGGCACCGGAATCGAATACGTCATGCGTCCCCACAATGGCGGGGCCGAGGTTTTCATCAAACCTTTCGGCGCACTCGGGTACAATCCGCGCCATGCAATATTTCGCCACCTGTGCCCGCGGCCTGGAACCCCTGCTCGCGGAGGAACTCGCCGAGCTGGGCGCCCAGGAAATCCGTCAGCGCCCCGCCGGGGTCGCCTTCCAGGCCCAGCTGCCCAGCGCCTATCGCGTCTGCCTGTGGACCCGCCTGGCGAGCCGGGTGCTGCTGCAACTGACCGAGTTCGTCGCCACCGACGGCGACGCCCTGTACCAAGGGGCGCTGACGCTGCCCTGGAACGAGCACATGAGCGCCACGCAGCGTTTCGCCGTGGAAGCCACCGGCCGCTCCCGCGGCATCAATAATAGCCATTATGCGGCGCTGCGCATCAAGGATGCGGTGGTGGACCATTTTCGCGAACGCGACGGCCAGCGCCCCTCGGTGGATACGGCCACACCGCAGATACGGCTGCACTGCCACATTCACCGGGAACGGGCGGCCATCAGCCTGGACCTCTCGGGCGCCAGCCTGCACCGCCGGGGCTACCGGCTGCAGGGTGCCCGCGCGCCGCTGAAGGAAACCCTGGCCGCCGCCATCCTGCTCCGTGCCCGCTGGCCGGCCTTCGCCGCCCAGGGCCGGCCCCTGCTGGACCCCATGTGCGGCTCCGCCACCCTGCCCATAGAGGCCGCCCTGATGGCGGCCGATATCGCGCCGGGGCTGCTGCGCGAGGCCTTCGGCCTGGAACACTGGCAGGGGCACCGCCCCACGGTGTGGAATGAGCTGCTGGACGAAGCCCGTGCACGGCGCGAAGCCGGGCTCCACAGCCTGCCCCGCATCAGCGGCTACGATGCCGACGCCAGCGCGGTACGCACCGCGCTGGAGAACGTGGAGCGCGCCGGCCTGCGCGGTCATGTGCACATCGAGAAACGCGAACTGGACGACCTGCAGCCCCCCGCCGGCGAGCCCGGCCTGGTGGTGGTCAACCCGCCCTATGGCGAGCGCATCGGCCAGCAGACGCAACTGGTGCCGCTCTATGCCCGCCTCGGGCAACGCTTTCGCGAAGCCCTGCCCGGCTGGGAGGCGGCGGTGCTGCAACCCCAGGACGACAGCCTGCGCCTGGGTCTCAAGCCCCATCACCGCTACAAGCTCTTCAACGGCGCCCTGCCCTGCGAACTGGGCCTGTTCGCGCTGGCCACGGAGAAGGAAACCGAAACCGCGCCGGAATTCGCCAACCGCCTGCGCAAGAACCTGCGCCACCTGGCGCGCTGGGCAAGGCGCGAAGAGGTCAGTTGCTACCGGGTCTACGACGCCGACATGCCGGAGTACGCCCTGGCGGTGGACCTGTACGTGGATGAGCAACAGCGGCGCTGGGCCCATGTGCAGGAATATCAGGCGCCGCCCAGTGTCGAAGCCCACAGGGCCGCCCGGCGCCTGCGCGGGGCGCTGGCCGCCCTGCCGGAAGCTCTCGACGTGGAGCCGCAGCGAGTGGCCTTCAAGCTGCGCCGGCGTCAGAAGGGCAGTAGCCAGTACCAGCGCCTGGGCGAGCGGGGGGAGTACCTCACCGTGCGTGAAGGCCCGGCCCGGCTGCGGGTGAACCTGCACGACTACCTGGACACGGGCCTGTTCCTGGATCATCGTCCGGTGCGCCTGGACCTGGGGCGCCGGGCCCGGGGCAAGCGGTTCTTGAACCTGTTCTGCTATACCGGTGCCGCCACGGTGCACGCCGGCCTGGGCGGCGCGCTGGAGACAACCAGCGTGGACCTGTCCAGCCGCTACCTGGACTGGGCCGAGGACAACCTCACCCTCAACGGCCTGGGCGGCTCGCGTCATCGTCTGATCCAGACCGATTGCCTGCAGTGGCTGGAAGACGGCGAGGACCGGGGCCGCTACGACCTGATCTTCCTGGACCCGCCCAGCTTCTCCAACTCCAAGCGCATGGCGCAGGAACTGGACGTGCAGCGCGATCATGCGTGGCTGATCCGCCACACGGTGGAACTGCTCCGCCCCGGCGGGCTGCTGATCTTCTCCACCAACCGCCGCGGCTTCCGCCTGGACGACGGTGCCCTGGAAGGGCTGGAGATTCACGACGTGACCAAGGCCAGTATTCCGCCCGACTTCACCCGTCGCCCCGGCATACACCAATGCTTCGAGATCCGGCGCGCCCAGGGCGATACTGATTGAGCCCCCGGGCCGCTGAGGCAGCCAGGGACGCCTCGACAAGGTGGCGACCGCCGCGAATCGCCGCCACTCTTTGCCAAGGGGAGCAACGCCGGCGAGGTGCGGCTGCTTACCGCCCGAAGGCACCGCAGGCGGACACGCCCCCGCCCGGCGCCCCAACACCTTTCCAAAGCCCCGCCACGCCCCCACCTCGAGAAAAACGGCCCCGGCAGTCGCCTACGGGCGCCTGCGGCCATCACGGCACGCATTGCCTCAGGGAGGTTCCCATGCGCCGTCTGCCCACACACCGTCTGTCCGGCAAGCATCTACTCATGCTCCCGGCAACCCTCGGCCTGCTTGCCGCCTGTGCCTCCACCCCGCCGCCGACCGGTGAGCTCGCCCAGGCGGACAGCGCCGTGGAACGGGCCGAGCAGGCGGGCGCGGTGGAATACGCCCCCCTCGCCCTGCGTGAAGCCCGCAACAAGCTGCGCACGGCGCGGGACGCCATGACCGAGAAGAAACACACCCGTGCCCGCCGGCTGGCCGAACAAGCCACCGCCGATGCCGAGTACGCCGAAGCCGAGGCCCGGGCGGAGCATACGGAGGCACTGGCGGCCGAGAACCTGAGCAGCCTGGACACGCTGCGTGACGAACTGCAACGCCGGGAGGATCGCTCATGACAGCCCTGCATCCGCGCCTTGTCCTGCTGGTGGTGCTGATCGTTGCCCTGCTCGGCGCCTGCGCCGGCGTTCCCGAACGCAGCGACGCCCTGCGCCAGGCCGAGCAGGCCGTGGCCTTGGCCGAAGGCAATCCCGCCGTCAGCCGCCATGCCCCGGTGGAACTGGCCCGGGCACAGGAAACCCTGCAGCAGGCCGAGCAGGCCCGCCAAGCCGATGCCGATACGAACGAAATAGACCACTTGGCGTATCTGGCTCGCCGACAGGCCCAAACCGCCGAAGCCGTGGCGCGGGAGGCCGCCGCGGCTGAAACAGCCGTGCGAACCGCGGAACAGCGCCGCCGGCTGATTACCGAGAACCGCGAGCAGGAAGCCGCGCTCGCCCGCGCGGAGGCGCGCCGCCAGCGCGAAATGGCGGAACGCGCGCAAGCGGAGCTGCGCGATGCCCGCGCCCGCCTACAGGACATGGCGCCCCGTCAGACCGACCGCGGGCTGGTGCTGACCCTGGGCTCTTTCCTCTTCGCCACCGACAGCGCCGAGCTGCGCCCCTCCGCCGCCGCCTCCTTGGACAAGCTCGCCACCTTCCTGCGGGAGCATCCTCGCCAGCGAGCCATCATCGAGGGCCACACCGACGCCACAGGCCCGGATCAGTACAACCTGGAGCTCTCCCAACGCCGGGCCCGAGCGGTGGTGCGCGCGCTGAGTCAGCGCGGCATAGATCCGCATCGGCTGCGCGCCATCGGCTACGGCAAGGATCACCCGGTGGCGGACAACAGCTCCGTTGAAGGGCGTAGCCAGAACCGGCGCGTGGAATTGGTGCTGAGCGAAGAACCTACGATGCGCGATACCCGCGCCGGCGCCCCGCGGGGTGGGCAAACCGGGCCCAGGGGCTGAGCGCCGGGAGAATACCGGAAGCCGACGAAGGGCCACGACACCCTTTGTGGAAGGCACTTGGCGCTGTCCCAGCAAGGGAGGCGGCCGTGTATCTGCCGATGCCCGCGGCTGACCGGGAAATCGGCAAACCTGTCCGCCCCCCCTCGCCGCCGCCCCCAGGGAAAGGCGCGCGAAGTGTCGACGAACAGGCGGTTGGGCCCGGCGCTGGCTAGTCCAGGGAAGGCTTGCCCCGCGCCGCCTTGGTGCGCTGGCGCTGCTTCTTGGCGTCCAGCCGGCGACGCTTGGCCGCGGCGCCGGGTCGGGTGGGAATGCGCGCCTTGGGCCGCTGGCTGGCCTCCCGCACCAGGTCCATCAGCCGCTGGCGAGCATCTTCCCGGTTCTGCTCACGGCTGCGAAAACGGTGCGCCTCGATCAGCAGATCGCCGTCACGGGTCATGCGCCGGCCGGCGAGACGCACCAGACGGCGGCGCAGGGGTTCTGGCAGGGAACGGTTGCGGAAGACGTTGAAGCGCAGCTGCACCGCGGTGGCCGTGGTATTCACGTGCTGACCGCCGGGCCCGGGCGAGCGCAGGAATTGCTCCTGCAACTCGCCTTCGTCGATGGCAATGCCGGGGGCGATCTGCATCAGTCGCGGAAATTGTTGAACTGCAGCGGCAACTCCAGCTCTTCCCCGCGCAGCAGCGCCATCACCGCTTGCAGGTCGTCCCGCTTCTTGCCGGTCACCCTCAGCTTGTCGCCCTGGATCTGGCTCTGGACCTTGAGCTTGCTCTGCTTGATCAGCTTGCTGATCTTCTTGCCCATGTCCTGATCGATGCCCTGCCTCAGCGATACCGACTGGCGGGCCTGCTTGCCGCTCTGCTCCGGCTCGCCGGGTTCCACCGCGGCGACATCCACCCCGCGCCTGGCGAGCTTGGCGTAGAGCACGTCCATCATCTGCTGGAGCTGGAATTCGGACTCGCTCACCAGGGTGATGCGCTCGCCTTCCAGGCTGAAGCTGGAATCGGTGCCCTTGAAATCGAATCGGGTGCTGACTTCGCGGTTGGCCTGATCCACCGCGTTGCTCACCTCGTGCATGTCCACTTCGGAAACCACGTCAAAGGAAGGCATGTTCGCTCCACTCGGCTGCTGACTCAGGCCGGCGGCAAGGTCTTTGCCCCCGGCGGCACGAACAACAGGATACGGGCAAGCTCCGCGCGGGGCGAGAGCAGGTCCTGCAGGGTATAGTTGTCGAGCACGCCCAGGAAGGCGGCCAGCGCCTCGCCGAGAATCCCCTTGAGTCGGCAACTGGCGTCGATGCGGCAGTCGTTGCCTGCCTGGAAACATTCCACCAGCATCAGGTCTTCTTCGGTGCTGCGCACCAGCACCCCGAGGTTCACGTCCTCCGGCGCCTGGCGCAGCCGGAAGCCGCCGCCCTTGCCGCGCACGGTCTCCACATAACCCAGCTTGTTCAGCTGGTGCACCACCTTCATCAGATGGTTGCGGGAGATGCCGTAGCGCTCCGCCACTTCCTGGATGGTGGAGAGTTCCTCGCCCTTGAGCCCCACGTACATCAGCACGCGCAGGCAGTAATCGGTATAGCGTGTCAGTCGCACCCGCGGCTCCTTACTCGTTATCAGCCTGGCCGACCGTCTGGCCGAGGCCGGGTCAATATGGGCCAGTACAACAGTACAAACAGGCTGAAGGCACCCGCCCACAGCACGGCGGACAGATTCACCAGCAGACTATATTGTCCACCCGCGTTCACCGCCCCCAGGCTTCTGAGCACCGCCGCCGCCAGCACGCAGACATAGGTGAGCACCGCACCGCGCATCAAGCGCAGCGGCCGCCCGGTGTGACCCAGGCAAACCCGGGTGATCACGCCGATGATGAGGGTGCCGATGGCCCCCGCGCCCAACACATGAAACCACAGGCTGGGCGTGATTGCCTGCATGAAGGGCTGAAGGCCCTTGATCGACAAGGCCGCCACGATCCAGACATAGGCCAGGTGCAGGATCCACAGCAACGGTTGCGCCGCGCTCAGCCAGCCTCGCCAGGCGAACAGACGCAGCCCGTTGAGCGCCGCCGCCACCAGGGCCAACACACCGACCATCGCCGCCGGCGCGGCGAACAACTCCAGGGGCACGATCAGGGCGGTGCTGACGATCACCGCGTGGTCCAGCCGCCGCGGGCGTCGCACCTGCTCCGGCGCCCCGCCCTGCATGCGCAGCCAGTTGGCGGTGAAGGCCGGAGTGATCCGCCCGGCGATCACCACCATCATCAGCGTGATCAGGTTCAGCCCCAGCACCATGCCGGTACGGGCCGTCATCGCCACGCCGTTGAACTCGGCGTGCATGAGCAGGTTCGCCAGCGCCAGCAGGCCGATGATGCCGGCGAGAAACAGGTTCCGCCTGTTCCCATAGCGGCGCAGCACCTGTGCGGTATGCAGCCCCAGCACGGCAAGGAAAGCCAGATCCAGCAAGGCCACCAGCAGCGCCGGCAGCCAGCCGCTCAGCCACATGGCGATACGCCCCAGCAACCACAGGCCCACCAGTGCCTGCAGCCGCCGCCCGGTGAGCGGCGGCGCGCCGGTCCAATTGCACATGGCGGTGAGCAGAAAGCCGGCGATGGCCGCGCCCACCATGCCGAAGAGCATTTCATGGGCGTGCCAGAGGCTGGGCTGCATGCTCAGTGGCAGGCGTGCAAAGCCGAAGAACTGGGCGATCCAGACCAACACCACCAGGGCGGCATAGGCGCCCAGCAGCAGGAAGAAAGGCCGGAACGGATGAGCGAACAGAACACGGGGCCGGGCCTGCTCAGACATGCGAGCCACCTCCGGAATTTGCAAAGGATGAGGATGCGCGGCCACGCCGCGCCGCACCCGACGACGGGCGACTCAGCACGTACACCGCCACACCGAGCAGCAGCGCGCTCAGCAGGAGACGAAGGGGCAGCGAGGGCAGCACCACCCACAGCCAGCCGGCACTGAGGCCCAGCCCCAGGGCGGCGAGCAGCTTGGCCCGGCGCGGAACAGCCCGGTGCCGCTGCCAGTCGCGCAGCAGCGGCCCGAATCGGGGATGGCGGTGCAGCCGCCGATGCAGACGGGGCGAACCGCGCATGGCGCAGGCCGCCGCCAGCAACACGAAAGGCGTGGTGGGCAGCACGGGCAACAGCAGCCCAGCGCCGCCCAGCAACAGGCACGCGTGGGCCAGCGCCAACCAGCCTCTGCGTTGCCATGTTCCTGCGCTCCTGCCGTTCACCGAGAGCCTCCGGCCTCACCCCGCAAATGAACATTTATTCTGTATGCATGTTAGAAAACAAGCAAGCGCTCCATGCCCGCGCACCTCAGTCCCGGGCGTACTCCAACAAGCCCTTGAGCGCTTCCGCGACGGCTTTGCGACGCACAGCCTCTCGGTCACCGCTGAACTGTCGGCGCAGGGCCCACAGATCACCGTCCGCCAACGCCCAGGCAAACCAGACCGTGCCCACCGGCTTGTCCTCGCAACCACCCCCCGGCCCGGCCACGCCGCTGATGGCGACACTGAGCTCCACCTCCGCGCGGGTCTGCGCTCCGCGGGCCATTTCCCGCACCACCGCCTCGCTCACTGCGCCATGGGCTTCCAGCGTCGCCGGGGCCACGCCCAGCATGTCCTGCTTGGCCGCGTTGGAGTAGCTCACGTAGCCGCGCTCGAACCAGGCCGAACTGCCCGCCACATCGGTAAGCACCTTGGCCACCCAGCCACCCGTGCAGGATTCCGCCGTCGCGCAGCGCCAGCCCGCCCGACGCAACTGCCGCCCCAGATCCAGCGCCAGCAGGTCCAGGCCCGTATCCTTCTCGCTCACGCTTCCCTCCTTCGTTGGCGGAACACCTGATCGGCAAATCGCGCTTACGCGCGGTAAGCCAGTCCACACTCCCGTTGAAACCCTTTTACCCCCTTGTGCCGCGCCTCGCCATAGCGCGCCCATGCCCGGGGGTCACCGACCAGCCACGCGGTCACCGCGCCGCAGAGGCCAAGGAAATCGGGGCGACGAATGCCGAAGGGCCTCTCATCGGCAGGCATGGGAAGTTCCTTTATTATTCGGGTTGGCCGAAAGATATCGAGGCTCGAAGGAGGCTGTCGAGCCAACACCTGCAGGGAGACCCCGCATGCTGTCACTGAAAGCCCCCCCCGCGCTGTTGCTGCTGATCGCCGGCGCGCTGATCCTGGGGCTGGATAGCCTATGGCCGGCCTTGAGTACGCCCTTCCCCGGCCACAGGTTGCTCGCGCTGGCCGCGGCGCTGAGTGCCTCGCTGCTTGTCGCGGCCGGCGGCCTGGCATTTCGCCGGGCCCGCACCACGGTGAACCCCATGAACCCGACACAGGCCCGTGCGCTGGTCACCGCCGGTGTTTACCGCTACACGCGCAATCCCATGTATCTGGGCTTCGTCCTGCTGCTGGTGGGCTGGGCGCTGTATCTTGCAAACCTGCCCGCCCTGCTGGTGGTGGTCGGGTTCATCGGCTACATGAACCGCTACCAGATCCACCCCGAGGAACGGACGCTCGCCCGGCTTTTCGGCGCCGCCTACCGCGAATACTGTCAGCGGGTCCGTCGCTGGCTGTAGAGTGCTGCGCCCTTTGCTATCCTCCCCCGCCTGCCTCACCACAGCGGAGTAGCCGAGAGCGATTCATGGCTAAGGACAAGCAACAGGCCCACACCCCCATGATGCAGCAATTCCTGCGCATCAAGGCCGAGCACCCGGACACCCTGCTGTTCTACCGCATGGGCGACTTCTACGAGTTGTTCTATGACGATGCCACCCGCGCGGCCCGGCTGCTGGACATCACCCTGACCACCCGCGGCCAGTCCGCCGGCGAGCCCATTCCCATGGCCGGCGTGCCGGTGCACGCCTACGAGAATTATCTCGCCCGCCTGCTGCGCCTGGGCGAGTCGGTGGCCATCTGCGAGCAGATCGGCGACCCGGCCACCAGCAAGGGTCCGGTGGAGCGCAAGGTGGTGCGCATCGTCACCCCGGGCACGCTCACTGACGAGGCCCTGCTGGAGGAGCGGCGCAGCAATCTGCTGGTGGCGCTGGCCGAGGACAAGGGCCTGTACGGCCTCGCCGCGCTGGAACTCTCCAGCGGGCGCTTCACCCTGCTGGAGGTGGAAGGCCGCGACGGCCTGCTGGCGGAACTGGAACGACTGCGCCCGGCGGAGCTGCTGGTGGACGAATCCCTCACCCTGCCCCCGGCGCTGGACGAGCAGGCCGGGCTCAGCCGCCGCCCCCCCTGGCACTTCGACCCAGAGAGCTGCGAGCGGCTGCTCTGTCGCCAGTTCGGCACCCAGGACCTGGCCGGCTTCGGCTGCCAGCACCTGGGTCAGGCGGTGCGCGCCGCCGGCGCCCTGCTGCAGTACGTGGCCGATACCCAGCGCAGTGCCCTGCCTCATATCCAGGGCATACAGGTGGAGCTGCGCGAGGACGGCATCATCATCGATGCGGCCAGCCGGCGGAACCTGGAGATCGAGTTCAATCTGCATGGCGGCACCGAGCACACCCTGGCCTGGGTGCTGGACAGCACCGTCTGCGCCATGGGCAGCCGGCTGCTGCGCCGCTGGCTGAATCGCCCGCTGCGGGACCGGGCCACCTTGAACGCTCGCTACGACGCGCTGGATGAACTCATCCAGACCCGCGCCCTGGATCCGCTGCGCGATACCCTGCGGGGCCTGGCGGACATGGAGCGGATTCTGGCCCGCATCGCCCTGGGCTCCGCTCGGCCGCGGGATCTCACTGGCCTGCGCGACGCCCTGGGCCGCCTGCCGGCTATCGCCCAATTGCTGGAAGGCCTGGCCGCGCCCCGTCTACGCACCCTGCTCCAGGAAATGGGCGAGCAGCCGGAAACCCTCGCGCTGCTGCAGCGAGCCGTGATCGAACAACCCCCCGTGCTGATCCGCGATGGCGGCGTGATCGCGCCGGGTTTCGATGCCCAGCTCGACGAACTTCGCAACCTCTCCCGCAACGCCGACCAGTTCCTGATCGATCTCGAGCAACGCGAGCGCGAGGCCACCGGCATCGACAAGCTGAAGGTGGCCTATAACCGGGTCCACGGCTATTACATCGAGATCAGCAAGAGCCACACCGAGCGGGTGCCGGCGCACTACATCCGTCGCCAGACCCTGAAGGGCGTGGAGCGCTACATCGTCCCCGAGCTCAAGGCCTTCGAAGACAAGGTGCTGTCCGCGCGGGAGCGGGCGCTGGCCCGCGAAAAGGCGCTGTACGAGCAGCTGCTGCAGGATCTGGGCCGCGAGGTCCCCACCCTGCAGCGCTGTGCCGCGGCGCTGGCCGAGTTCGACGTGCTGGCGGCCCTGGCCGAGCGAGCGCTGGCGCTGGATTACGCGCGCCCGGAGCTGGTGGACAAGCCCGGCCTGCGCATCGAGGAGGGCCGCCACCCCGTGGTGGAGCGGGTGCTGACCGGGCCCTTCATCCCCAACGATCTGAACCTGGACAACCGCCGGCGGATGCTCATGATCACCGGGCCGAACATGGGCGGTAAATCCACCTACATGCGTCAGGTGGCACTGATCACCCTGCTCGCCCATGTGGGCAGCTTCGTGCCCGCGCGCCGGGCGGTGATGGGCCCGGTGGACCGAATCTACACCCGCATCGGCGCCTCGGACGATCTGGCCGGTGGTCGCTCCACCTTCATGGTGGAGATGACCGAAACCGCCAATATCCTCAACAACGCCACCCGGGAGAGTCTGATCCTGCTCGATGAGATCGGCCGGGGCACCAGCACCTTCGACGGGCTTTCCCTGGCCTGGGCCGCCGCCGCCCATCTGGCCGAGCATGTGGGTGCCTTCACCCTGTTCGCCACCCATTACTTCGAGCTCACCGCCCTGCCCGATCACTACGCCGGCGTGGTCAACGCCCACCTGGACGCGGTGGAGCACGGCGAGGACATCGTCTTTATGCACGCGGTGAAACAGGGCCCGGCCAACCAGAGCTACGGCCTGCAGGTGGCGCGGCTCGCCGGCGTGCCCGAGCGGGTCATCCGTGCCGCCCGGCACAAGTTGCAGCAACTGGAGCAGGAAGCGGCCAACCAGAGCAGCCAGCCGGACCAGCTTGCGCTGTTCAGCACACCGCTGGACCCGGCGGTGGAGTACCTGGACCGGCTGGAGCCGGATGAGCTGAGCCCCCGCCAAGCCCTGGACGCCTTGTACGAGATGAAGAAGCTGCGCTGAGGGGCGGCGACGCGGCCCTCAGCCCACCTGCTGAAACGGCCCAAGGTCGCGTAGGCCTTTCAGGGCAGCCCCGATGCGCGGCCATGGGTCGCCCCGGCAGGCCGGATCCCTGCGCGCCTTGGTGCCCGGCTCATTCGTGCCGCAGCGGCTCGGCCAGATCCAGCGTCCTGATCGCCTGCACCGCCAACTCCCAGCGGCCCTCCTGGCACAATCCGGCGATGCCGCCCTCTTCGTAGGCCTCCAGCGCCGCCCGCAGGCACGCGCGGCGCACCGCCTCCGCCAATTCCCGCCGTTCCGCGTCGTTCATCGAATATTCCCTACGCTTTGTGGCGTGACTTCCCCCGCCGCGTCCGTACAATAGCCGCCAATTCGAGCGCCGGCACAGCGGGCGCCTGTGGCCATTAGACCGACGTGGAGCGGACCATGACCTTTGTCGTTGTCGAGAACTGCATCAAGTGCAAGTACACCGATTGCGTGGAAGTCTGCCCCGTGGACTGTTTCCACGAGGGGCCCAACTTCCTGGTGATCGACCCGGACGAATGCATCGACTGCACCCTGTGCGAGCCCGAGTGCCCCGCCGAGGCCATCTACTCGGAAGACGATGTGCCGGAGGGCCAGGAACACTTCCTGGAGCTTAACGCGGAATTGGCACAGTTGTGGCCGGTCATCACCGAACAGAAGGACCCGCCCGCGGACGCCGCCGACTGGGACGGCAAACCGGACAAGCTGCAGTATCTGGAGCGCTGAGGCGGCTCCGACAGACAACAGAAAGGCGGCTCGCGAGCCGCCTTTTTCGTGGTCGTGGCCATCACCCGCCTGGGTGTGGTGTCGCTAAAGGTCCAGGGCACGTTTCAGGGTGGCGAAATCCCGGTAACCCGCTTCCACCCGGCCATCCTCCAGGATGATGGTGGGGGTGGCGGTAATGCCCAGATCTCGCGCGAGGCGCAAGTGCTTGGTCACCGGGTCGTCGCACTCGCGCTGCTCGTTGCGCTTGCCCTGCTTGGCAGCGGTTAGCGCCGCCCGCGGGTCATCGGCGCACCAGGCGTTCACCGCCTTGACGTATGAACCGGAACCGACACCGGCGCGGGGCATCAACAGGTAGCGCACACGCACACCCTCGGCGAGCATCTGCTCTATATCCGCGTGCATCTTGCGGCAATACGGACAGTCTATGTCGGTAAACACGGTGATCTGGGTGCTCACCTCGCCGCCAGGCTCGTAGATGATCATCTGCGATTCGTCCACCGACTCTTCGAGCTTCGCCAGGCGCAGCTCGCCCCGGCGCTCATCGGACACGGAGCGGCCGCTGCCCAGCTCGATGATGTTCCCTTGCACCAGGTACTTGCCGTCTCCGCTGAGGTAAGCCACCTGGCCGCCGATCACCACCTCGTAGATACCCGGCAGCGGAGTCTCCCCCACAGCGTCGATCTCGATACGCGGCTCCACCTCGGCCACCGCGGCGCGGATGCGCTCGGCCACCGCCGGATCCGCATCGGCGGCCAGCGCCCCCAAGGCAGTGAGCCCCAGGGCGGCCGCAAGGACAGTACGCAAGATTGTCATAACGGTTTTCTTCTCCTCCGGCGCTCAGCCCCGCGGGTGGTGCCGAGCATGTAAGTCCTGCAGGCGCTGACGCGCCACATGGGTATAGATCTGTGTGGTGGACAAGTCCGTGTGTCCGAGCAGCAACTGTACCACGCGCAAATCCGCGCCGTGATTCAGCAAGTGAGTGGCAAAACTGTGCCGCAGGGTGTGGGGCGAGAGCCTGGCCTTGATGCCCGCGCGCCGGGCGTAGAGCTTGATGCGATACCAGAAGGCCTGGCGGGTGATGCCCTCGCCGCGACGGCTGACGAACAACGCCTCGGTAAGCTGCCCGCCCAGCAGGGCCGGGCGGGATTCCGTCAGATAGCGCTGCAGCCAGTCCAGCGCTTCCTCGCCCAGGGGCACCAGGCGCTCCTTGTCGCCCTTGCCCCGGGCCCGCACCACGCCCTGGCGCGGGTTGAGCTGGTCGCGGCTGAGCCCCACCAGCTCGGACACCCGCAGCCCACTGGCATAGAGCAGTTCCAGCATGGCCTTGTCCCGCAGCTCCAGGGTGTCTTCCACCACCGGCGCCGCCAGCAAAGCCTCCACCTGCGCCTCGCTGAGCGCGGCCGGCAGCGGCCGACCCAGGCGCGGCGCATCAATGCGGGCGCTGGGGTCTTCCTGCATCGCGCCCCGTGCCACCTGCCAGCGATAGAAGCGCCGCAGGCTGGAGAGCAAGCGTGCCGTGGAACGGGGCTTGGCGCCGCCCTGCACCCGCTCGGCCATGAAGCCGAGCAGCTGATCGCGCCGCGCGCCGAGCAAGCCCGAGCCCTGCTTGCCCAACCAATCCGACAGCGCCGCCAGATCCGCCCGGTAGGCGGCCAGAGTGTGCGGGCTCAAGCCGTGCTCCAGCCACAGTCCGTCCAGAAAGGCCTCCAGCACCGCCTGCTCGTCGGCGGCAAGCTCTATGCGCGCCGGGCGCCCCACGCCGCACTCAGCCCTTGTCGGCGCCGCCGAGCAGCCCCTTCAACTGGTTCATCATGTCGATGGGTACCGGGAAGACGATGGTGGAATTCTGCTCCCCGGCAATGGCCCCCAGGGTCTGCAGATAACGCAGCTGCATGGCACCGGAGTTGCGCGCCATCACGTCGGCGGCCTGGGCGAGTTTCTCGGAAGCCTGCAATTCGCCCTCGGCGTGAATCACCTTGGCCCGACGCTCGCGTTCCGCCTCGGCCTGGCGGGCGATGGCGCGGATCATGCTCTCGTCGATGTCCACATGCTTGATCTCCACATTGGAGACCTTGATGCCCCAGGCATCGGTCTGCTCGTCCAGAATGGCCTGAATATCGGTATTGAGCTTCTCCCGCTCGGCCAGCATTTCGTCCAGATCATGCTGCCCCAGCACCGAGCGCAGCGTGGTCTGGGCGAGTTGACTGGTGGCGGAGTAATAATCCTCCACCTGCAGGATGGAGTGCTCCGCGTCCACGACGCGGAAGTACAGCACGGCGTTGACCTTCACCGAGACGTTGTCTTTGGAGATCACGTCCTGGCTGGGCACGTCCATGACGATGGTGCGCATGTCGACCTTCACCATCTGCTGGATCATGGGGATCACCAGGCGCAGGCCCGCGCCCTTGGTGCCGGTGTAGCGGCCCAGGGTAAACACCACGCCCCGTTCGTACTCGTTGAGCACCCGGAACGAGGCGATGATGATGGCGGCAATGATGCCGATAATGACCAGAATCGGGATCATGAGAGTGTCCGCTCCTTGTGATGCATGCTTCGCAGCCTCCGAGCATAGACCCCCGCCCCCACCTGATCCAGCTTCCCGATGCCGTACAATGCACGGCATGAATCCATCCGACACCGATACCACCCTGCTGCTGCAGTGCCGCCCGGGCCTGGAGCATGACACGGCCGCGGAAGTCACCGAGCGCGCCGCCGAGGCCGACCTGCCCGGCTATTGCCGCACCCGCGATGGTGAAGGCTGGTTGCAGTTCCACCCCGCCTTGCCGGCGCAACCGCGGGCGCTGGGCCAGGCCCTGCCCTGGCGCGAGCTGGTCTTCGCCCGCCAGTGCTTCGTCAGCCAATGCACCTTCGAAGCGCTGCCGGCGCAAAACCGGGCCGATCCGCTCGCCCAGGCCGCCGCCGGCCTGCTGCGCCAGTACGACGCGCTGTACCTGGAGCACCCGGATACCAACGAGGGCAAGAGCCTGTCGGGCTTCCTGCGCAAGTTCCGCCGTCCGCTGGAAGCCGCCCTGCTCAAGGCCGGGCTGCGACCGCGCCGAGGTGCGCCCAATCTGCATCTGTTCTTCCTGGACTCCGGCCGGGTGTACCTGGGCAGCAGCGCGCCGGGCCAGGCCGCGCCCTGGCCGCTGGGCATACCGCGGCTGCGCATGCCCGGCGGCGCGCCCAGTCGCTCCACGCTGAAGCTGGACGAGGCCATCCAGCTGTTCCTCGGCGAGGACGCGGGCCGGTTGATGGCACCGGGCATGCGCGCCGTGGATCTGGGCGCGGCCCCTGGCGGCTGGACCTGGCAGCTGGTGCGGCGCGGCCTGCATGTGACCGCCATCGATAACGGCCCCGTGGATGCCGCGCTCATGGCCGACGGCCTGGTGGAGCACCTGCGCAGCGACGGCTTCCGCTACCGCCCACCCCGTCCGGTGGACTGGCTGGTCTGCGATATGGTCGAGCAGCCCTCGCGCATCGCCGAGCTGATGGGCCAGTGGCTGGCCCGGGGGGATGCCCGTGCCGCCATCTTCAACCTCAAACTGCCCATGAAGAAACGCTGGGCCGCGGTACAGGATGCGCAGGCGCGGCTGCACAGGCAGCTGGAGCGCGGTGGCCGCCGGGCGCAGCTATGCGCCAAGCAGCTCTACCATGACCGGGAGGAAATCACGGTCTATGCGCGGGCCGTGGATTAGCCGGGGTTTACTGAAAACCGGCACAGGGCGGCACATGGCCCAGGGCTGTCAGCCTTGTTGGCGGCCAAGGCCGCGACCCTTCCAGAGCCTCGAACGCCCCCGGGAACCAATCAACGCTTCCCGGGCTTGACTTGGCCGTCACATTAGGGCTCGAATAGATAAAGGCGGCGCGACCAGGACGGTCCACACAAGCGCCAGCCACCAACAATCAGAACCAGGGCGACAGGAAGCTTGCCCGCAGGCCAGAAGGGACTCATGGCACATCCAGCTGCACCGCAGCCGGCACCCGCATGCGCAGCGCATGTTCTGCCGGACATCAACCCGCTCATCGCCCCCTTGTCGGCGGACGCCCCCACCGGCGCGGATCCGCGTGAGGACGCATCGGCCCAATCCCCCTACCAGCGCCTGCGGGACCTGCGCGGCGAAGCGCGCAACCGTGAGCGCCAGGCACTCGCCGAGGGCGAGCCGGCCTTCATCCAGCCCCGTGACTGGCAAACGCTGATCGCGCCGGCGCTGGGAATCCTCGGCAACCAGGCGAAGGATCTGGAGGTCTGCGCCTGGCTGATCGAGGCCATGACCCGTTGCCACGGCTATGCCGGCTTCGCCTGGGCCTATGAGCTGGCCGGCGGCCTGATCCGAAACCACGGTGAAGCCCTGCACCCGCGCCCCGACGAGGACGAAGGCAAGGCGGGGCAGCTGGCCGCCCTCGCCGGGCTCAATGGTCTGGGGAGTGAGGGCGCGCTGATCGCGCCGCTCAAGGCCGTGCACTTCACCGAGGGCCACAGCCCCGCCCCCTATTCCGCCTGGCAGTGCGAGCAGGCCTTCGAACTGGAACGGGTCAAGGACCCGGCCCGGCGGGAGTCGCGCAGCCAGCGCGGCCACACCAGCCGCGCCCAGATCGACCAGGCGGTGAGCGAGACCCATCCGGCGTTCTTCCGCGGCCTGCACCGTGAACTGCAACGCGCCCTGGCAGCCTATCAAGAATTTCGCACCGTGGTGGATCGATACTGCCCCGAGGACCCGCTGCCGGCCTCCCGCATAGAGGACACCCTCAAGGGCGGCCTGCAGACCCTGCGTTATCTGGCCGGCGAGCGCCTGAACAGCCCGGCGGACGAAGCGCAGGAGCCGGATTCCGAGCCCTCACTCACCGCAGCGGCCACAGCGCCCGACACCCGGGTCACCGATCGCCAGAGCGCCCTGGCCCGTCTGCGCGAGAGCGCCGCCTGGTTCCGCCGCTGCGAGCCCCACTCACCGGTGTCCTACGCCATCGAGCAGGCCGTCTACTGGAGCGAGCTGCCGCTGCCCGAGTTGCTCGCCGAGCTCATTCCCGACGAGGGGGCGCGAAAGAAGTACCGCACCCTCACCGGCATACGCACCTGATTTCACCCACAGCAAGGCAAGGAAGCACACATGGCCGGCATACACGACAAGCTCAAGCGGGTGCGCAAGCCCCGCGTCCACATCAGCTACGAGGTCGAGACCGAAGGGGCGATGGTGGAGAAGGAACTGCCCTTCGTCATGGGCGTGATGGGGGATTTCTCCGGCGACGCCGCCGCCCCGCTCAAACCCCTCAAGGATCGCCGCTTCGTCCAGATCGACCGGGACAACTTCGACCAGGTGCTGGCCAGCATGAGCCCGGGGCTGAACCTGAAGGTGCCCAACACCCTCAAGGGCGACGACAGCGAGTTCGCCGTCAGCCTCAAGTTCGAATCCCTCGCGGACTTCGAACCCGCCGCCGTGGTGGAGCAGGTCGAGCCCCTGCGCCGGCTGCTGGAAGCGCGCAACCGCCTGCGCGATCTGGCCACCAAGACCGACCGCTCCGAGGAACTGGAAGCCATCATCGAGCGGGTGCTTACCAACCAGGCCGATCTGAGCGAACTGGCCGCCGCCATGGACAAGGACACGGACAAGGAGCAGGACGATGCCTGAAGCAGCAGCGGCCGAACAACACGCACAGCCAGCGCAGCCCAGCCTGTTGGACCAGGCGGTGCGCGCCACCCGCCAAACCGACGCCGGCGAGGCCCGCCGACTGCTGCGCACCCTCACCGACCAGGCGCTGCAGGGCACGGTCAGCTGGGAGCGGAACCTCAGCGTCACCTTCCGCAAGGCCATCGCCGCGCTGGATGAGGCGATCAGCGAGCAACTTCGCGAGATCATGCATCAGCCCGCCTTCCAGCGCCTGGAGGGCTCCTGGCGCGGCCTGAACCATCTGGTGATGAACAGCGAAACCGGCACCTCGCTGAAGATCCGGGTGCTCAATGCCAGCAAGAAGGAGGTGGCGAAGGATCTCTCCCGGGCGGTGGAATTCGACCAGAGCCAGACCTTCAAGAAGCTCTACGAGACCGAGTTCGGCTCCCCCGGCGGCGAGCCCTACGGCGCGCTGGTGGGCGATTACGAGTTCGGCAACCACCCGGATGATCTGGAGCTACTGGGCAATATTTCCCAAGTGGCCGCCGCCGCCTTCTGCCCCTTCCTCTCCGCCGCCGACCCGGCCCTGTTCGGCTTCAGCGACTGGCGCGAACTCTCCCGCCCCCGGGATCTGGCGAAGATCTTCGACTCCGCCGAGTACATCAAGTGGCGCGCCTTCCGCGAATCGGAAGATTCCCGCTTCGTCACCCTCACCCTGCCCCGGGTGCTGAGCCGCCTGCCCTACGGCGCCGAGACCCGCCCGGTGGAGGCCTTCGACTTCGAGGAGCTGGAGCCCGCCCGTCTCCCGGGAAACGCCGACTACAGCTGGATGAACGCCGCCTACATGCTGGCCGGCCGACTCACCCAGGCCTTCGCCCGCTACGGCTGGTGCACCGCCATTCGCGGCGCCGAGGGCGGCGGCCGGGTGGACGGCCTGCCGGTGCATCTGACCACCACCGACGATGGCGACATCGCCGTGCAATGCCCCACCGAGATCGCCATCACCGACCGGCGCGAGGCGGAACTGAGCGGCCTGGGCTTCATGCCCCTGTCCCACTACAAGAATACCGATTACGCGGTGTTCTTCGGCGGCCAGAGCGCGCAGAAACCGAAAACCTACGACCGTCCCGAAGCCACCGCCAACGCCGCCATCTCCGCACGCCTGCCCTACGTCATGGCCACCGCCCGCATCGCCCACTACCTGAAGGTCATGGCCCGGGACAAGGTAGGCAGCTTCATGGAGGCCGAGGACATGGAGGCCTGGCTCAACCGCTGGATCAACAACTACGTCAACGCCAGCGAACAGAGCGGCCAGGACATGCGCGCCAAGTACCCCCTGCGGGAAGCGAAGATCCAGGTCCGGCCCATTCCCGGCAAGCCCGGCTGCTACAACGCGGTGGCCTGGTTACGCCCCTGGCTGCAGCTCGAGGAGTTGAGCAGTTCCCTGCGCATGGTTGCGCGCATTCCGGAAATCGGTGGCTGAACCGGTGCACACCGCCCTGCGAGAATCCCGGGCCCTGCACCAGCCGCCCGCCGCCGACAGCGAGGCGCCTCTCGCCCTCGTTCCCCGGCGACGGGCGGCCGGCGCGCCGCGGCAGGCGCGCATCGCGCGCCTGCTCACCGGACTGGACCGGCTGCTAGGCCGGCAACTGGATGCCATCCTGCACCAGCCCCGCTTTCAGCAACTGGAAGCCTCCTGGCGGGGCCTGCGTCGCCTGGTGGACACCGAGGCGACCAGCGAGCGGCGCGGCACGGTGAAGATCAAGCTGCTGGACTGCAGCTGGGCGGAGCTGGCCCGGGATCTCTCCCGGGCCATCGAATTCGATCAAAGCCACATCTTCCGTCGCCTCTACAGCGATGAATTCGACACGCCCGGCGGTGAGCCCTTCGGCGTGCTGCTGGGCGACTATCAGCTATGCCACCGCCCCCGCCCAGGCGTGCGCAGCGCCGACACCACGGTGATGGCGGAACTCGCCCGGGTGGCCACCGCCGCCCTTTGTCCTTTCATCGCCGGCGCCGATGCCCGTCTGCTCGGGCTGGACGCCTGGTCGGAGCTGCCCCAGCCCCCCGCCCCGGACGCGCTGTTCCAGCAGGACGCCTACCGCCCCTGGCGGGCCCTGCGCCGCGACGAGCACAGCCGCTTCATCGGCCTGGTGCTGCCCCGCATCCTCATGCGCGCGCCCTGGCGTGACGATGGCAGCCGTCGCGACGGTTTCCGTTACCGCGAGGCGAGTGAGACCCACAATGCGCATTGCTGGGGCAACGCCGCCTACGCCTTCGGGGCGGTGCTGATCCGCGCCTTCGTACACAGCGGCTGGTTCGCCGATATCCGCGGCGCCGAACAGCCCCACGGCGCAGGCGGCGTGGTGGCTGATCTGCCCCGGCTGCCCTTCGAAGGCGACCGCCGCGGCATCGCCCCACGCCTGGCCACCGAACTGATCCTGGACGATCGCAGCGAACGGGAGCTCAGCGAGAGCGGTCTGATCGCCCTGTGCGCCCAGCCCGGCGGCCACCGGGCCGTGTTCCAGGGCAACAGTTCACTGCACAGCCCAGCGACTTTCGGCGCCGGAATCGCCACCAGCAACGCCCGCCTCTCGGCCATGATCCAGTACATGCTCTGTGTGTCGCGCTTCGGGCATTACCTGAAGCTCATCGGCCGCGACAAGATCGGCAGCTTCAGCAACGCCACCGACTGCCAGCGCCTGCTGCAAAACTGGCTGAACCGCTACACCACCGCCGGCGACAACGCTTCCGCCGCGCTGAAGGCCAAGTACCCGCTTGCCGCCAGCCGCGTGGAACTGCGGGAGCAGGCCGCAAGACCCGGCCACTACCACTGCGTGATCCACCTCCAGCCCCATTTCCAGCTCGACCAGCTGGTCTCCAGCATCCGCCTGGTCACCGAGCTGAACGTGGGTCACCCGCAACACGGCGGCCCGACAGCGGCGAGCCCCGCCGCAGGGAAACAGCCATGAGCCCCACAGACCGCCCCCGGGGCCCGCAGGCCTCATTGCTCGATCGGCTCTGCGCCGAGCAGACCGAGAACCTGTCCCCGCCCGATGCCGCCCAGAGCCTGGCCGCCTGTCGCGAGGCGCTGCGCCGGGATCTTGAGAACCTGCTCAACACCCGCCGCCCTCACCCGGTGGCGCCCTCGTCCCACGCCGAACTGCAGCATTCGCTGCTGGGCTACGGGCTGCCGGACTTCGGCAGCGTGCGCCTGGGCAACCACGAGGAACGGGAGCGCTTTCGCCAGGCCGTGCAAGACCTGATCGAGCGCTGCGAGAGCCGCCTGCGCGACGTGCGGGTACTCATAGACCCGGTGGGCGAGGAGCACGAGCGGACTCTGTATCTGAAGATCAGCGCCCTGCTGCTGGCCGAACCCGAGCCCCTGCGGCTGCGCTTCGACTCCCGGCTGCGCGGCCCCGACCAGGACATAAACCTGCGAGAACCGGCCCATGGATGACGCCCTGCTCTCCTACTACAACCGGGAACTGGCCTACCTCCGCCGGCAGGGCGCCGAGTTCGCGCAGCAGCATCCGCGGATCGCCGGCCATCTGCGCCTGGACGCTCATCGAGTAGAAGATCCCCACGTCAGCCGTCTGATCGAATCCTTCGCGCTGCTCAGCGCCCGCCTGCGCCACGAGCTGGACGCCGGCTTCCCTGAGCTCACCGAAGGCCTGCTGGACGTGCTCCACCCGGAAAGCCAGTTGCCCCTGCCGTCGCTGGCCATCGTCCGGCTGGAACCTGAAGTGGAAAACTCCGAAACCCACCACCTGGCGGCGGGCACACGCTTCTATACCGACGACCATCCCGCGGCCCGCTGCGAATTCCGCAGCTGCTACCCGGTGGACCTGCCCCCGCTGCGGGTCACCGCGGCGCACTGTCAGGGCCTGCCCTGCCGCGCGCCCAGCCCGCCATCACCCCAGGGCGCCCGCGCCAGCCTTGCCGTGCTGCGGCTTCGCCTGCAGAGCCTGGGCGACACCGTCCTGGCCGACAGCGCGCCGCGCCGGCTGCGTTTCTTCATCCATGGCCAGGCTCAGCTCGGCCTGCGTCTGCACGAATACCTGCTCAGCCGCGTCACCTCCGTGGCGCTGGCTCGGCACCCGGACGACCCGGATGCGCTGTTCCTGCCACCGGATTGCCTCAGCCCCGTGGGCTACAGCGACGTGGAAGCCATACTGCCCCTGGACGGCCGCGCGTCGGACGCCCAGCGCCTGCTCACCGAGTTCTTCGCCTGGCCGGAGAAATTCCTGTTCGTGGATCTGAATCTGCCCACCGACGCCTGGGCGGGATTGGCGCAGCGGGCTGAGCTCTACATCCATCTGGATGACGCCCATGAGGAGCTGTTGCAGGGCGTGGACGCCGACACGCTGCAGCTGGGCTGCACCCCCATCGTCAATCTGTTCGAGGCGGATCTGGAGCCCCTGCCCGCCGCGGAACTGGGTTTCGAAGCGCGCCTGAGCGTGGACGGCGGCCAGCAACGCTGGGCGGACATCCATCGCCTGCTGAGCCTGCATGCCTATGACCGGGACAGCCGGCGGCTGGAACTGCTGCCCTGTTACGGCGCCCACCACGGCAGCGAAAACGACGCCGCACCGGTGTACTGGCAGCTTCGACGAGAATTGAGCGAGTACTACGCCGGCACACCCAGTGCGGGCTGCGAACACCACCTGCGGCTGGTGGACCGGGAGGGACGCCTGCACGATCCGGACCCACACTGGGTCATCGGCGGCCAGGCCCTGTGCAGCAATCGCGACCTGCCGGCCAAGCTGCCCTTCGGCGGTGGCCAGCCCGCGCTGGATTTTCTCGAACAGGCCGCGCCCCTGCGCGTGCGCTGCCTCACACCACCCGGCCCGGCCCTGCGCCCGCCGCTGGATGGCGCCAGCCGCCGGCAGCTACTGGGCCGGCTGGCGCTGCAGAACTTCACCGGCCCGGGCGGGCTGGACACCCTGTGCCAGACCCTCGCATTGCATGATCGTCGCGACAGCGCCGAAACCCGCGCGCTGATACGCGGCATCACCGCGCTGGAGGCCCGCACCGGCAGCACCCGGGTGCGCCATCAGGGCCACAGCGCCATCTGTCAGGGCATCCATTTGCGCCTGTGGGTGGAACAGGGTCAATACAGCGGCGCGGGCCTGTATCTGTTCAGCGCGGTGCTGAGCGAATTCTTCGCCCGGCACTGCTCCATCAATACCTACGTGCAACTGAGCGTGCACGACGAGCACACGCGGGAGGCGCTCAGCGAATGGCCGGTGCGCAGCGGCACGCAGACACTGATCTGAGCCCACCTCCGGGGGAATTCTTCCAGTTGCTGCGCCGCCTGCAGGCGCGCGGCCGGGCCCTGCACGGCTGCCGCCCGCTGGGCGAGGACGGCCCGCCGCACCGGGAGGCGGTGCAGCTGCGGGTGCACAACAGCGCCGCCTTCCCCGCCCGCGCCGTGGAGCACCTGCAGGGCGACGGCCAACGCCGCACAATATGGGTCAATCTGCTGGGGCTCACCGGCCCCGGCGGCGTGCTTCCCCGCCACTACAGCACCCGGGTGGTGCAGGGTCTGCGTCAGCGGGAACGGGCCCTGGCGGATTTCCTGGACCTGTTCAACCACCGCCTGCTCAGCCTCTATTACCGCGTCTGGGCGCGGTACCGGCTGCCCATCGTCCTGGAGGGCGCCGAGCGCCCGGGCTCCGACCCCTTCAGCCGCACCCTGGGCGCCGTGGCAGGTGTGCCACCCGGCAGGTACAGCGCCCCACGTCTCCACTACAGCGGGCATTACAGCCAGCACACCCGTTGCGCGGCGGGGCTGGAGCGAATGCTGAACGACCTGCTGCGCCTGCCCGTCACGGTGCGCGGCTACGCCGGCCGCTGGCTACCCATTCCGGCCGCGGACCGACTGCGCCTGGGCCGGGCCAATCACTGCCTGGGAGACGGTCTGCTGGCGGGCCGGCGCAGCTGGGACCTTCAGGGCACGGTGGACATACACCTGGGCCCGCTGAGCCATGCCGACTACGAAGCCCTGCTGCCCGGCAGCCCGCGCCACAAGCTGATGCGCGAGCTGATCGACAGTTACCTGCCCGCCCAGCTGCAGGTACGGCTGCACTGGCGAATCCGCGACCAACGGCACGCGGCACGCGGTCTCGCCCGACGCCCGCGGCTGGGCCTCAACGGCTGGCTGCACGGACGCCATGGCCACGACCTTGTCGCCCGCGCCCGCCTGCCCCGCAGTGCCGCCCCGCCCATCGCCACCCCACCGGAAGGACCCTGAGCCGATATGGAACTGGAGCAACTGATCGAGCGCCTGGACGCCCCGGGCCACAGCCTGTTCGAACAGGCCGTGGCACTGGCCGCCAACCACCGCCACGCCCAGGTGGAACCGGCCCATTGGCTGCACGCCGGCCTAAGGGAGCGCGAGGGCGAACTGAACACCCTTTGCCGACAAGCCGGCGTTGACCCCGCGCGGGCACGCCAGGAAGTGGAGGCGACCCTCGATCGGCTACGGGCTGTGGAGCATGGCTTTCCCCGCATAGCCCCGGAACTCGGCCGCGCCCTTTTCGAAGGCTGGCTGCTGGCCTGCAGCGAATTCGACAGTCTGCGAATACGCCCGGCGCATCTGCTGCTCGCCCTGCGTGAAAACCCCGCCCTGCGCCCGCGGCTCGCCACGCTGTCGCCCAGCCTGAACGCACTGGCCAGCGATGCGCTGCGCGCGCACTGCCGGCCCGCGCCCGATCAGGCCGCTGAGAGCGCACCGGAAAAGGCCCACCGGAACGAGGCGCGCGCGGCGCTGGAGCGCTACACCGTGAACCTCACCGCCCGGGCCGCCACCGGCGCCATAGACCCGGTGCCGGGCCGCGATGAGGAGATCCGCCAGATCATCGATGTGCTCTGCCGGCGCCGACAGAACAACCCCATTCTCACCGGCGAGGCGGGCGTGGGGAAAACCGCCGTGGTGGAGGGCCTGGCCCTGCGCATCGCCGCCGGCCAGGTGCCCGAGGCGCTGGCCGGGGTGAGCCTGCGCAGCCTGGACCTGGGCCTGCTGCAGGCCGGCGCCGGGGTCAAGGGCGAGTTCGAGCAGCGCCTCAAGCACATCATCAGCGCCGTACAGGACGCCGTACCGCCGGTGATCCTGTTCATCGACGAGGCGCACACCCTCATCGGCGCGGGCAATACCGCCGGCGGCAACGACGCGGCCAATCTGCTCAAGCCCGCCCTGGCCCGCGGTGAGCTGCGCACCATCGCTGCCACCACCTGGAGCGAGTACAAACAATACGTGGAAAGCGACGCCGCCCTCAGCCGCCGCTTCCAGCTCGTGAAGGTAGAGGAACCGGACGATGCGCGCGCCCTGCTGATGCTGCGCAGCCTCGCCCCCCGTCTGGAGCAGCATCATCAGGTGCCCGTCCTGGAAGAGGCCCTGCACGCCGCCGTGCGCCTGTCCCGGCGTTACATCAGCGGGCGGCTGCTGCCGGACAAGGGCGTGAGCCTGCTGGACACCGCCTGCGCCCGGGCGGCACTGAGCCGCGACAACCCGACGCCCGCACTGCTCAGCTGCCGAGCCCGCCTCTCCGATGCCCGAGCCGAGCGCCAGCGCCTGCAAGGGGAACAGGACGAGACCGGCGCGCACCAGCCGCGGCTGACGGAACTGAGCCGGCTGATCGACACCCTGGAGCACGAGCACCGGAGGCTGGAGCAGGCTTGGCAAAAGGCGCGAGAGCTGCTGCGCAGGGTCGGCGAGCTGCGTTGCGAACTGGAGCAGGACCCGACGAACGACGCGGCGCACCGTACCCAGCTGCGCCTCGCCCGCGCGGAACTGGCCGCGCTGCAGGGCGAGCAGTCCCGGCTCTTCGACTGTGTGGACGAGGCCCTGGTCGCCCGGGTGGTGGCGGACTGGACCGGCATTCCCGTAGGCCGGATGCAGGCCGAGCAGATACAGGGTGTGCTGGATTTACAGCAGGCACTTCGCCGGCGGGTGCGCGGCCAGGACGAAGCTCTCACCCGAATCAGCGAAGCCATGCAGACGGCGCGGGCGAAGCTCGCCGATCCCCGCCGCCCGCTGGGGGTGTTCATGCTGTTGGGGCCGAGCGGGGTGGGCAAGACCGAAACCGCGTTGGCCTTGGCCGAGCAGCTCTACGGCTCCGAGCGCGCACTGACGGTGATCAACATGTCCGAGTTCAAGGAAGAGCACAAGGTCTCGCTGCTGATGGGCTCGCCGCCGGGCTACGTGGGTTACGGCGAAGGTGGCCTGCTCACCGAGGCGGTGCGCCGCCGCCCCTACGGCGTGGTGTTGCTGGACGAGATGGAAAAGGCTCACCCGGGCGTACAGGATATTTTCTACCAGGTCTTCGACAAGGGCATGTTGCGCGACGGCGAGGGGCGCGACGTGGATTTCCGCAACACGGTGATTCTGCTCACCAGCAACAGCGCCGGCGAAGAAATCCGCCAGTTGTGCGAGAGCGCCGACCAACGGCCCACGCCGGAGGCCCTGCTGGATGCCATAGCCCCCGTCCTGCGCCGCAGCTACCGCCCCGCCTTTCTCGGACGGCTACACCTCATCCCCTACCAACCCTTGGCGGCCGAGCAGCTGCGGGACATCGCCCGCCTGCAACTCGCCGCCATACAGGCGCGGGTACGCGAGGCCTGGCGGGTGCCGCTGGATTACAGCGACGCGCTGATCGGCTATCTCAGCGAGCGCTGCCACAGCGGTGATACCGGGGCGCGACAGATCACGGCGCTCCTCAACCGGGAATTACTGCCGCGGCTCTCCCGCCACCTGCTGCGCCGCGCCGCCGTCGGGGAGACCCCGGGCGCGCTGCGGCTCGATTACCGGGCGGGGAAGCTGCTGGTGGAAGCAGAAACCAGTGTCGGAGGGGCTTCAAACTCGGGCTCGGCAACGCAACCCGACACGGCCCCGGCCTGAACCGTACCGATTTCCATCGCCGCGGGCCGCCTGAGCCCGCATTCGTTACCACGACATCTGAAAAGGGAAAGCAACGATGTCCATCTTCATGAACTACGACGGCATCAAGGGTGAATGCGCGGACAGCAACCACGAGGAATGGCTGGATCTGGAAAGCATCCAGTGGGGCGTGGACCGGCGCATCACCTCCGCCACCTCCACCCAGAACGACCGGGAATCGGCCAATGCCGAGATCAGCGATCTGATCGTCACCCGCCGCATGGACAGCGCCACGCCGAACATCTTCATGGAAACCTGCTGTGGCACCGGCAAGGATGTGGTGATCCACCTTACCAAGACCGGCTCGGGCTCCGGCACCGACACCTACATGGAGTACACCCTGAAGAACGCGCTGATGAGCCACTACTCGGTCAACGCCAACAGCCAGGAAACCGGCCGCCCCTCCGAGCAGATCACCATCAGCTTCGTCGACCTGGAGGTGAAATACACGCCCCATGACGAGGACGGCAATGCGCTGGCCGCCGTGGCCGTGGGCTTTGACACCGCCACCAACAACAAACGCTGATCGCATGCCCCGGGGCGGCCTGCCGCCCCGGGAGCATCACGACAAGCGCCCAGCCCGCCGTCAAACAAGCTTCATCCGCCTGTCACCAAAGCGACATGCGCCCACCGTACCGTGTGCCTCAACACAAGAGAGCGAAAGACACGGAGAGCGGCAATGGCGATCAACACCAACCAAGGCAAGCGCCACCTGGTGGCGGGCCTGGCGAAGACCCCCCACGAGATCCGCGAAGCACAGAAACTGCGCTACCAGGTCTTCGTCCAGGAGATGGGCGCCATGCTGCACGCCCGGGAGCCGGGCCTGGACCAGGACGCCTACGACGAGCACTGCGAGCATCTGATCGTGCGCGACATGGCCAGCGGCGCGGTGGTGGGCTACACCCGCATACTCGACGAAGACCGTGCCCGGCGCGCCGGCGGTTTCTACTCCCACGGCGAGTTCGAGCTGGGCAATGTGTTGCGCCTGCCCGGGCGCTTCATGGAGATCGGCCGCACCTGCGTGCATCCGGACTACCGCACCGGGGCCACCATTGCCGTGCTCTGGAGTGCGCTGGCCCGCCACATCAGCGAAGGCGACTTCGACTACGTCATGGGCTGCGCCAGCATCCAGATGCGCGATCGCGGCGCCTTGGCCCAGGCCATCATGGAGCGGCTGCGCGACCAGTACATGGTCGAGCGCGACCGCCGGGTACTGCCGCGCCTGCCGCTGCCCGTCGCCGCCCACACCGCCACCGAGGTGCGCCTGCCCCCGCTGCTCAAGGCCTATCTGTCACTGGGCGCGCGCGTCTGCGGCGAGCCTTGCTGGGACCCGGCGTTCCAGGTGGCGGACCTGTTCGTACTCTTCGACCTGAAGGCCCTGAACGAGCGCTATGCCCGCCGCTTCCTCATCCCACAGCGCAGCGGCCCGCGCCGCAAGGTCGCCTGAACAACAGCAACAACACGTTCCCCTCGAAGCTGGCCGGAGCCTTCCCAGGACTCCGGCTTTTTTTTGGTTCTTCGCGGGTTGGCGGGAAAACCAACAGATCTCTCGATGGTGGTGATAGGCGGGTCGGCAAGCTTGGCGCGGACCCTCTTGGCGCGGACCCTGGGGCGGGTACGGCCGGCGGCGGCCCACGATTTGGCACCGGGCTGCGCCCGGCGCTCCCCTGCGCTTCTCGCCGGAAGGGGGCGAGCAGCAAACTCGCTACGCTCAAACAAGCTGCT
>NZ_WHIW01000018.1 GCF_009295635.1 Alkalilimnicola sp. S0819
AGATCAGAGAAGCTCGACTGCATCGACCACGTACTCACTCTCAACCGGGGAGGGCCGACATTGTCTCAAGCCACAGCCACCGACGGAACGGCTGCCCCCGAATAAATCAGCGTTTCCTTAGGGCGGTGAGCCTGGCCGGTTGCCACCGACAGCGCCCACTGTTTCGTTTTTGTTCTCTGGAACCTACCGCAGCGTGCCGGGCTCTGTCAGTTCCGATTCCATTCGCTCTTTCATCAGGGCGAGGTGTACGGGCCGCCAACGGGTGCTGAGCACTTCCCCGAACAGGACACCGGCTTTACGTGTTCTTCGCTCGTCGGCGGCCCGGGTTCGGAGGAGGGCGCTTGTACCGCTACCGCCGAGCTTGGAAAGCCCGCAGTGCGTGGAAGAGCATCCGCCCCGACCGCGCTTCACCGAAGCAGGCTGCGCCTTTTCGAGCGCCAAGGCCTGAGCGGCTGCCGTGATGCCCCTTTCTCGCGCTAACGGCTAGCGGTAAGCCGCAGGAAAAACGCGCAGCGTTTTTGCTGTCGGCTTCACCGCTTTGTTAGCGCAAGTTGTTGTTTTCATGGCAGTGGGCCTGGCCGGATACCACCGACAGCGCCTGCTTTCTCATCTTGTTCTCTGGAACCTACCGCAGCGCGCCGTGCTTCGCCAGCGTTGGCTCCGTTCGTTCTTTTATCACGGCGCCGTGTTCGGGCCACGATGGGGCACTGAGCATTTGCACGGACAGAACCCCAACCTTGTGTGTTCTTCGTTCTTCAGCAGCGCCCCCTGGGGGGAGGGCGAGAGCAGCGCCTACCGCCGGGCCGATAAAACTCAGTGTGCTTCAGCGATCCGCTGCCCCGTGCCTTCACCAGCGCCGGTTTTGCCGTTTCAACCGCGAAGGTTTCTGCGGCTGCTGTGATGCCCCATTTCTCGCGCTAACGGCTAGCGGTAAGCCGCGGGAAAAACGCGCAGCGTTTTTGCTGTCGGCTTCACCGCTTTGTTAGCGCAATGTGTTGTTTTACTGGCAGTGAGCGAGGCCGGATACCACCGGCAGCGCCTGCTTTTTCATCTTATTCTTTGGAACCTACCGCAGCGCGCCGTGCTTCGCCAGCGCTAGCTCCGTTCGTTCTTTTATCTGGGCGGCGTGTTCGGGCCACGATGGGGCGCTGAGCATTTGCCCGGCTAGAACCCCGACCCTCTGGGTTCTTTTTCTTCTGCGGCCCATTCTCGGAGGAGGGCGCGAGCAGCGCCTACCGCCGGGCCGGCAAAACCAAATTGCTTCCGCTGTCCCGCGCCTTCGCCAGCGCCGGCTTTGCCGTTTTAATCGCGGAGGTTTCCGCGGCTGCTGTGATGCCCCATTTCTAGCGCTAACGGCTAGCGGTAAGCCGCAGGAAAAACGCGCAGCGTTTTTGCTGTCGGCTTCACCGCTTTGTTAGCACGGTGATGAGCGTGACTACGCCACGTGCACCACCATGCGGCTAATTCTTGTTTCTTTCACTCCGGCCGGGCAGAACCACTGCCGTGCTGGGGGCCAACTTACCCCGACGCGGCACCGCCGTGCCAGTGGGCAGGGCAGTGAAGGTGGCATTCGTGGCCGCAACCACCCGTGGGAGCAGCCCATGCCGAACACGCCCCTGGGTGGTCGGCTCGTAACCCCAATGAGCGGAACCACGACAGTGTTGGGGCCCGTCCTATGGGCGCCAACGGGGCTGTTCCCACTGAGGCCGCGCCTTCACAGAATGAACCGAGGGCGGGAAGAACCACCCTTTGTGGCACGGCCTGAGCCGTTCCTGATGCGTTTGGCGGCGACCTTCTTCGAGGCTGGCACGGATCGACGTGCTGACCGCCGAGATTGCGAACCCCAACTTTCTCCCCTGGGGCCTGCACCCGCTAACGTGCGGTTAAGCCGCGACGAAGTCGTCGGCTTGAACCGCGTGTTAGAACCGGTGGGGTTCCGCGAGCTGAGTGCGGGCCACCGACCCTTCTTGTTCTTTTCCTTCATCGAGAACGCTAAACATTGATGACTCGGACAGCGCCACCGCCGCCTACTGCTCAGACCATTTCACCACTTTACCGTCCCTGAGAGTGACTCGATAGGTCCGAGGCCAGTCCGAGATAGCGTGCTCCATTTTCTTAAAGATCAGGTACACCTCGTCTTTGTCCCCGTCGGCTTGTACGGCGGCAGGCGAGCCTAGGATTTCCACGACTTCTGCTCTCGACATACCGAGGGAGAGATCGTCAAACTCGGCGGCGGTTCCGTAGATCATGGCTTGGCACCCACTGAGCGCCAATACCAATACGATTAGGGTTTTTCGGAACATTTTCCCCTCGCGGAACTGACTCTAACGTTTGGGTTGAGCGGCGGCGCCGGCTTTGCGGCGACGTCCGCTCGAACCCATGGTTAGGCTCGTCTTCCTTGGATTGTTGCCATTGGCAGCTGAGATATTCTCCTGGCCGGGCGATGCCGAGAACGAGGCGACTCCTCTACTGGATATCCTGCGTCTAGCGAGGGGTCCGAGTGTGGCCTACTGAAAGGATCCATCGCTCGACCGCCTCATAGACCGATTCAAGCCCGGGTTCTAGTTGCGAGAGCGCGGCAGTTTCTGCTTCTTTCCTATTTCCGTAATCCCAAGCCTTAATCACGAGCGACCCTTCCTTCATCTCGATCCAGATTTGATATGAGGTGCCCTGATCGTCTACAACCGCTATGGACCTAACTTCAAAACCCAGATGTTCCGATGCAACATGGAGTCCATGACGCGCACAGAAGGATTTTAAAGATTCATCTACTTCTGCTGGGAACATTTGCCTCTCTTAATGCCTAACAGTGAGTAGGCGGATATCCACATCTGCTGAAGCCAGCATCCCTGGATAAACCACCATATACCCCTATCAAGCCTCACTATATGTATATCGCTCTCACCTGTCTTCCCTGGCCTCAAATCTCACCACGCGCGGCCACAGTTTGAAGGCTCGAACGGCGTCCACGTTGACTTCCCACAGCTTCTCCTTCGGCCGCCATCGGGCACCGCACGCCCGCATCGTCTCGCGCAGGTCGAATTCCTCGTACTGGACACGGACCAGAGCCGGCCCTTCAGGGAACTCAGCGCCGCGGCCCCGGCGCCACTGCGGGCCTTCGGACCACAACTGTTCGTCTACGATCAGCTCGACTGTCTTGAAACGGCGCTCCCGCTGTCGGTCGTACCGATAACGGACGCAAACCAGCCTTTCCCCGAAATGCTCCGAAAGCCGTTTCGTGCCCGGGGCGCCCGGGCGGAGGGTCAGCTTCACATCCATGTGAGCCTCTATCCTGGTGAGTGGTCGTCAAGCAATGGGGCTTGCTTCAGTCTTTCATCAAGCCGCTTTTTCCGCGAGCGCGTGGATTGTCTCCACGGTGGCAAAGAACCCGCTGCGCCGATTGGGGCTCAGGTTCTGCTCCAGCCCCAGTTGGCGGAAGATATCCTCGATATCGATCCGCTTGATCTCCTCCGCGGTATGCCCGGAGTAGGTGAGCAGCAGGATCGCCAACAGCCCCTTGACGATGAAGCTGTCGCTGTCGGCCCGCAGCTCGATGCGCGGCGGCTCGCCGGGGAGGCTGTTACACAGTAGCCACACCTGGCTGGTGCAGCCTTCCACCCGGTTTTCCTCGGTTTTGGCTTCTTCGGGGAAGTCGGGCAGGTTACGCCCCAGGTCGATGAGCACCCGATACCGGTCTTCCCAGTTGGTGATCAACTCGAAGTTCTCTAGCAGTTCGTCGATGGTCATGCTGGTACCGCTGGCTTTGCAGGCCGGGCATTGTGCACGGCCGCAGGTGGAGCTGAAAAGACCGTCAGCGTTTACGGCGGCCGATCTTCAGGCCCACCGAGCCCGCCTCGCCCCGTTCCAGGGCGCGAATGATGAGCTCGAAATGGGCGAGCCGTATCCGATCGCCTACTACCAGGCCGCGGGCGTAGCGCCGGCGGAACAGGTCGGCCACGGTTTCCCGGGCGCTTACGCCCTTGGACAAGACGATGCCGTAAGCGTCCGCCAGATCGCCCAGGCGGGCCTGTCCGTCGATGACGAAATCACCGAAAAAGCGTTGCTGGGCGCTGCTTCGCTCCATGCTGTCGGGCCCGCCGAACAGCGCCTCCACTTCGCCCAGCCCGTCGGCGGGGGCGAGCAGGTAGACCAGGTCGCGGGCTTGCAGCTGCACATGGTCCACGTCCTGCACCGGCTGCTCGTCGCGGATCACCGCCAGCACCCGCCCGCCGCTGGGCAGCAGCAGTTGATGCGGCGTCAGCTCCTCGGCGCCGGCGCCTTCCGGCAGGCGGTAGACCACCACTTCCATGTCTTCCAGCCCCGGCGCGTCGAATTCCGCCAGCCGCTTGCCGCTGCGGTTGCTGGGGATTTCCACCTTCATCCAGCGGGCCACCGGGGCGACGGTCCAGCCCTGCAGCAGCAGTGAAACCAGCACCACGAAGAAGGCGATGTTGAAGTGGATGCGGGCGTCGGTAACCCCCAGCAGCAGCGGGTAGAGCCCCAGCACGATGGGCACCGCGCCGCGCAGCCCCACCCAGCAGATGAACAGCCGCTCGCGCCAGGCGAAACGGAAGGGGAGCAGCCCGATGAGTACGGCCAGCGGCCGAGCGATGAACACCAGCACCAGGGCGATGAGTAGCGCCTGGGGCGCGATGGGCATGAGTTCGTGGGGCACGACCAGCAGGCCCAGAATCAGGAACAGGCCGATCTGCGAGAGCCAGGCCATGCCGTCGTGGAAGCGGCGGATGTCGCCCCGGGCGGTGCGCATTTTGTGCCCGGCGATGATGCCGCCGAGGAAGGTGGCGAGAAAGCCGCTGGCGTCCACCACGGCGGCGGCGCCGTAAATGGTCAGGCCCCCGGCCAGGGCGAGCAGGGGGTAGAGCGAGGAGGCGAGCCGCAGGCGGTTGACGATGAAGGTCAGCAACAGCCCGCCGGCAATGCCGATGGCGCCACCCACGCCCATCTGCCAGGCGAATTCCAGCAACAGAGCGGTGTTGGGTTCGACCTCGCCGGCGATCAGCTCGATGAGCACGATGGTGAGGAACACCGCCATGGGGTCGTTGCTGCCGGATTCCAGCTCCAGGGTGGAGCGCACCCGGTCGTTCAGGTGCAGACCATGGGCGTTGAGCATGTAGAACACGGCCGCGGCGTCGGTGGAGCCGACGATGGCGCCGATCAGCAGGCCGTGCAGCAGCGGCAGCTGGAACAGCCAGGCGGCGGCGACGCCGGTGATGGCCGAGGTGATGATCACGCCCAGGGTGGCGAGGCTGAGCGCGGGTTTGAGCCCCGCGCGGAAGCTGTCCATCTGGGTGCGCAGGCCGCCGTCGAACAGAATCACGGCCAGCGCCAGGCTCGCCAGCAGGTGCGCGGACCGCACGTCGTCGTAACGGATGCCCAGCAGACCGTCCTCGCCCACCAGCATGCCGATGATCAGGAAGACCAGCAGCAACGGCGCGCCCATGCGGTCGGTTACTCGGCTGGCCAGGATGCTGAACATGAGCAGCAGCCCTATGGCGAGGATCATCTGGCTGGCAAACAGCATGAGGGCTTATAGACGCTCGAGGATCGCGGGAGGATGCCCGGCAGTTTACCGGGCGGGGCCGGTGTTGTCAGCGCGGACGCCGGGGCCCGCGCGGCCTCAGGGGGCGTCGGCGAGGACGATTTCCAGCCGCTGGTTCTGCCGAGCCACCTGGTTCCAAAGGCCGGCGTTGCCGTTGTCTGGGTAGCCCAGCAGGGGCTCGGCGTCGCCCACCGGGACAATCTGCAGGCTCAGGGCGCCCTTGTTCAGCGGCGCGTTGGAGGCGAGGAAGTTGGCAAAGCCCACGGTCTGACGGGCGGCGCGCTGGCGGGCGTCGCTGTAGCCGAGCTGGTTGCAGGCCTCCAGGGGAGCCTCGGGGGGGGCGAGGCGCAGGCGTTCGTCATCGTCGCGCTGCAGGCAGAAGCGGCCGCTGTGTACCCGCAGCTGCACCCTGCCCTGGTAGCCGGCGGCTTCCAGGCGGGCGAGCAGCTCGTCCAGAAAACGCGCCCGCTCGCCGTTCAGGGCAACGGCGTCGTAGTCGTAGCCGGTGTCCTGGCGCAGGGCCCAGTCCAGGGTGCCCAGCAGCAGACGGCGTTGGGCTGCGCTGCTCTGTTCGCTGGCCTGCTGGCGGTTTTGCCGTTCGGCGGCTTGTTGCAGGCTGGCCCGGGCTCGGTCCAGCGGGGCCTGGGCCGTGGTGTCGGTGGGGGCTTGCGCCGGGCTGCCCTCGCGCAGGCCCTGGGAGCCGATCAGCAGGCCGATCAGCAAGCCGACCAGGGCCAGCGCCGCGGCCCAGGGCCAGATGCGCCGGGGCGGGGCGTTGTATTCGTGGACGCCGGTGCCTTCGCTGCCCGGGCGCAGCTGGGCGAGCAGGCGCTCCACCAGGGCCTCGTGGCCGGTTTGCAGGTCTCGGCGCAGATGGCTGCGCAACTGGGTGAGGCGTTCGTCCACCACCCGCGCCAGGCTCTCTTCCACGGCGTTGCGGGCGATCTCGTCCACCAGCTGGTGGGAGAGGTTGGCGAGCTGTTCCAGGTTCTCGCCGGGGGCGGGCTCGGGGATGGTCTCGGGGCCGTCGGACGCGCCCAGCAGGTTCAGGGTTTCCAGCGCCTGCTGCAGGGCGGCGGCGCGCAGCTGCTTGTCCAGCACGCCCTCGGCGCCCAGGGCACGGGCCGCGCGCAGGTAATCCTCGTCGTCCCGGGAGGTGTACATGTAGACCGGAATATCGGCGGTGTCGGGCTGGGCCTTGAGCCGGCGCAGCACCTCGAAGCCGTCCAGGCCGGGCATCATGTGGTCCAGGAACAGGGCGTCCGGGCGGTGGCGCTCCAGCCAGGCCAGTGCCTCCTCGCCGGAGGCCGCACAGTCGGCGCCCACACCGAGTTTGTCCAGCTTGCGTTGCAGGATCAGGCGGGCGCTGCGCGAATCATCGACGATCAGAACACGTTTCTGGGCCATGGGGCTCCCCGGGGAAGGCTTTTTGTTTTCTTTTGTCGGCGCCTAGTGTGCCCCGATTCGCCGTCGGCGGGAAGCCCGCCGGCGGCGTCGGCCTCCGCCCGTGGGAATTACTCGGCGCTGCCCTTGGGCGGCCCGCTTTGCTCGGGGGCGAGCATCTCGTCGTGGGCGGCCATGTCCCAGGGCAGCCGACCGGGGGAGGTGTGCAGGAAGTGCAGGTAAAGCTCGAACTGGTCGAGGATGTCCTGGATCACGTCTTCCTCGGTGTAGCCGTAGACGTCATAGGCCCGCCCGCCGCGGCGCAGGAAGACCTCGGCGCGGTAGTACTCGCTGTCCCCCTCGACGCGGCGGGCCATTTCCGGGTAGGCGAAGTCCGGTCGCGAGAAGGCGCACGGGCGGATCTCGTAGACGAAGTCCACGGCGTCGGGTTTGCGGACGATGAGCACGGCCCGGTGGGTGGCCTCATCGTACTGCACTTCCGCCGGCCACTGGCGCTCGGTCAACTCGGCCTTGACCGCCTGCATGGCGCGGTATGCCGGGTCGCGGATGAAGCGCTCCACGTTCTCGCGGTTGGGGTAATGGAGCAGGCTGGCTATGCGCTTGCGCCAGCGCGCGCCGGCATGCTGCGGGCCGGATTGAAGGTGCCGGCGCAGGCTCGCTTCCCGGTGGCCTTCGATCACCAGCGCGCGCCACAGGCCAATGGCGGCGATGAGCATGATGATGGCGAAGGGCAGGGCGCTGGCCACGGTCATGGTCTGCAGCGCCTCCAGGCCGCCGGCGATCAGCAAAGTGGCGGCCAGCGCCCCTTCCAGCACCGCCCAGAAGATGCGCTGCGGCGCGGGGGTGTGGGGCGCGCCGCCCGAGGCCAGGGTGTCCACCACCAGGGAGCCGGAATCCGAGGAGGTGACGAAGAAGGTGGTGATGAGGATCAGGGTGATGAACGAGATGATGGCGCTCATCGGCAGTTGCTCGAAGAGCTTGAACAGGGCGATGGCCTGGTTGTTCTGCACCTCGCCGATCAGCGCGGTGTAACCCTCCCGCATGATCATGTTCAGCGCCGTGTCGCCGAAGATGGAAAACCACAGGAAGGTGAACAGGGTGGGGGCGATCATCACCCCCAGCACGAACTGGCGGATGGTGCGCCCGCGGCTGATCTTGGCGATGAACATGCCCACGAAGGGCGCCCAGGCGATGGTCCAGCCGAAGATGAACAGCGTCCAGTTGCCGATCCAGTCGCTGCGGGTGTAGGCCTGCAGGTTGAAGGTGCGCTCGACGATGTTGCTCAGATAGCTGCCGGTGTTCTGCAGAAAGGTCTCCAGCACCAGAATCGAGGGGCCGGCGAGGAACACGAAGGCCATCAGCGCGATGGCCAGCACCATGTTCAGCAGCGACAGGTTCTTGATGCCCTTGTCCAGCCCGGCCACCACCGAGAGGGTGGCAAGCCCGGTGATGATGGCGATGGCGGTCACTTGCACGCCGGTGCTCATGGGCACCGCGGGCCACAGATAGCTTATACCGGCATTGATCTGGTTCACCGACAGGCCCAGCGTGGTGCCTATGCCGAACAGGGTGCCGAGGATCGCGAACACATCCACCGCGTGCCCGATGGGGCCGTGGATGCGCTCGCCGATCAAGGGGTAGAGCGCCGAGCGGATGGTCAGCGGCAGGCCGTGGCGAAAGGCGAAGTAGGCCAACACCAGGCCCACCAGGCCGTAGATGGCCCAGATGTGAAAGCCCCAGTGGAAGAAGGCGATCTGCATGGCCTGGGCGGCGGCATCGGCGGTCTGGGGCGCGCCGGCCGGGGGGCTGGCGTAGTGCAGCACGGGCTCGGCGACCCCGAAGAACAGCAGCGCGATGCCGTAGCCCGCCGAGAACAGCATGGCGAACCAGGCGGGGAAGCTGTACTGGGGTTCGGCATGGTCCGGGCCCAGCTTGATGTTGCCCCAGGGCGAGGCCGCCACGGCGATGATGAACATCAGGAACAGCGCCACCGCCAGCATGTAGAACCAGCCGAAGGTGTCGGTGATGTAGGCCAGCGTCGCCTGAAAGGCTCGGTTGGCCAGCTCCGGCGCGCTCAGGGTGCCCACCACCAGCAGCAGGGCGACCACCACGGCGGGTATGAAAACGGGCAGCAGCATGGCTCCCGGCGCTCGCTTGCTCAGGCTGGTGCTCATGGGCGCTTGGTCTCCCCGGATGGCGCTTTCTTGATTGTGGTTTTTCATCCTGAGCCAGGGGGGCGGTGGTGACAAGTCGGGGCGCAGCGCGGTGCTCAGAACACGCTGCGCACTGCCCACTCGCCCAGGGTGCCGATCAGCGACATCAGCAGCGCGCCGCCCAGCGCCCAGCCAAAGCTGTCGATGCGCAGCGCGTCGGTGAGCTTGCTCACCAGCATCAGCAGGATGGCGTTGATGATCCAGCGGGTGATGAAGGCGAGCAGCCAGGCGATGCCCAGGGTCGCCACGGTGAACAGGGCGAACAGCAGCCAGCCCAGCAGGAAGTTGAGAATGCCGAACAAGGCCGCCACCAGCACCGCGCTGGTGAAGCTCTTCACGTGGAAGCCCCGCAGCAACTCGGCGGTGAGCCAGACGGCGAAGGAGAGAATCAGCCAGGACAGCAGCAGGTTCATGGACGGCTCCTTGTGTGGTGCGCACGCTATGTAAGAAACCATAGTGGCCACGTCGGCGCAGGGGAAGGTGGGGGCGGCGTTGACATGCCCGGGGCCTTCTCATACCGTTTCCGCAGCGCCGATTTGAGTCTCAGCTTGCGGGCGCTCTATAAATACGGCTAAAGCGATGCCTGCCGCACCCGCTTTGGTCATCAGAAGCGGGTTTTTTATTCCCGCGCCTCCGCCAGTTCGCCACGCCCCCGGAGGGCCGCCATGAGTATCGAGGACGATCCGCACGCCCATTTCGCCACCCTCGCCATACGCGCGGGCCAGCAGCACGGCATCGAGCAGGAACACAGCGAACCGATCTACGCCACCTCCAGCTTCAAGTTCACCAGCGCCGCCGAGGCCGCGGCGCGCTTCGACGAATCGGAACCGGGCAATATCTACTCCCGCTTTACCAACCCCACCGTGCGCACCTTCGAGCGGCGCCTGGCGGCGCTGGAGGGCGGCGAGACCTGTGTCGCGACCTCCTCCGGCATGTCGGCCATACTCAGTGCCTGCATGGGGTTGCTGAACGCCGGCGACCATATCGTCGCGCCCTCGGGCATCTTCGGCTCCACCATTTCGCTGTTCTGCAATGTGCTCTCGCGCTTTGGCGTGGAGACCAGCTTCGTGCCGCTCACCGATCTTTCCGCCTGGGAGCGGGCGATCCGGCCCAATACCCGCATGCTGTTTCTGGAAACCCCGTCCAACCCCTTGACCGAGGTGGCGGATCTGCGGGCGCTGTCCGAGCTGGCCCATGCCCACGAAGCCTTGCTGGTGGTGGACAACTGCTTCTGCACCCCTTACCTGCAACAGCCCCTGGCACTGGGGGCGGACGTGGTGGTGCATTCCGCCACCAAGTACCTGGACGGCCAGGGGCGTTGCCTGGGGGGCGCCGTGGTGGGCGATGCCGAGCGGGTGGGCAAGCAGGTCTTCGGCTTTCTGCGCACCGCCGGGCCCAGCATGAGCCCCTTCAACGCCTGGGTGTTCTCCCGCGGGCTGGAGACCCTGGCGCTGCGCATGCGCGGGCACTGCGAGAATGCCGGGGCGCTGGCCCAGTGGCTGGGCGGCGAGCGGGGCGTCTCCCGGGTGTTCTACCCGGGCCTGGAAACACATCCCCAGCACGAGCTCGCCCGCGCCCAGCAGCGCGGTTTCGGCGGCATGCTCTCCTTCGAGCTGGAGGGCGGGCGCGAGGCGGCCTGGCGTTTCATCGATGCCCTGCGGGTGGTGTCCATCACCGGCAACCTGGGCGATGTGAAATCCACCGTCACCCATCCGGCCACCACCACCCATGCCCGCAACACCCCCGAGCAACGTTCGGAGGCGGGGATCACCGAAGGCCTGGTGCGGCTGTCCGTGGGCCTGGAGGACATCGCCGATCTGCAGGCCGATGTGGCTCGGGCGCTGGACGCGGCGAGGGGCTGAATGAGCCCCGCCGCCCGGCGCCTGATCGCCCTGCATGGGGCGGCACTGGCCGCGGTAGGCGGTCGCAACGCCACCGCCCGGGCGCTGCGCGAGCAGCCCCTGGGCGGCGAGGGGCCGCTGTATCTGCTGGCCGTGGGCAAGGCCGCAGCGGCCATGAGCCTGGGCGCGCTGGAGGCCTTGCCCGAAGAGCCGGCGGCCGGGCTGGTGATTACCCGCGAAGGCTACACCGAGGCGGCGCTGGCGGATTGGCCACAGTTGCGGCAACTGGAGAGCGCCCATCCGCTACCCGATGGGCGCAGCCTGCGCGCCGGCGAAGCCATGGTGCAATTCCTCGCCCACGCACCGGCCGAGGCGCGTTTTCTGGTGCTGGTCTCCGGGGGCGCTTCGGCGCTTGCCGAGCTGCCGGCGCCGGGGGTGGGGGCGGCGGATCTGGCCGCGCTGAACCGCTGGCTGCTGGGCAGCGGGCGGGATATCCACGCCATGAACCGCATTCGCCGGGCCTGCTCGCGAATCAAGGGCGGGCGCCTGGCGGCCTGGCTGGAGGGCCGGCCCACCCGGGCACTGCTGATCTCCGACGTGCAGGGGGACGCACCGGCCGCCATCGGCTCGGGCCTGTTGGTGCGCGCCGACGACGATCCGCTAATCGAGGACGAACTGCCCGGCCATCTGCGTCATCTGCCGCACGATATTCCGCCGCCCCCCGCGCCGAAGGCCTTTGCCGGCATCGAGCTGCGTATTATCGCTACCAATGCCCATGCCCGCGCCGCCGCCGCCGCGGCAGCCAGAGCTCAGGGGCTGCCGGTGCAGGCCCACGAGGAATTCCTTTCCGGTGATGCCGCCGAGCTGGGCAGGCGGCTGGTCGATAGCCTGCGTGGCGCGCCGCCGGGTGTGCACATCTGGGGCGGCGAACCCACCGTGGCCTTGCTGGCGCGGCCCGGCCGGGGTGGGCGGATGCAGCAGCTGGCGCTGAGCGCGGCGCTCGCCCTGGAAGATGCGCCGGGCATTACCCTGCTGGCGGCAGGCACCGATGGTGCCGACGGCCCCGGTGAAGCCGCCGGGGCCTGGGTGGACGGGCATACCGCCGCCCGCTGTCGTGGCGCCGGGCAAGACCCGGAAAAGGCCCTGCGGGCGCAGGATGCGGGCACGGCGCTGGCGGCCGCCGAGGCGCTGCTGTACACCGGCCCCACGGGCACCAATGTCATGGATCTGGTCATCGCCCTGGTGGAATAAGCATGGAACAGAACCGCAACGTGCACGCGCGGGCCTTCGAGTGCCTGATGGCCCGGGAGCCCCAGCGCAAGATGGATCTCACCGCCCGATTGCTCGCCGACTGGCGGGCCGGGCGGCTGGAGCTGGCCGAACACGCCGCGCCGGAGCCGGTGGTCGTTCCCGGCCGCCCGGAACGCCCGGCCCTGGTGCCGCCCCGGGCGCTGGTCAAGCGGGGCCTGGGCAGCGAGGCGGGGCGCATCGCCCTGATCCACGCCGTGGCGCACATCGAATTCAACGCCATCAACCTTGGCCTGGACGCGGTCTACCGCTTCCGTGGTCTGCCCGAAGCCTTTTATGACGACTGGCTGCGGGTGGCCGAGGATGAGGCCCGGCACTTCGCGCTGCTGCGCGAGCGCCTGGGGGAGCTGGGCGCGGCCTACGGGGATTTTCCCGCCCACAACGGGCTGTGGGAGATGGCCGTGGACACCGCCCATGACTGGCTGGTGCGCATGGCTCTGGTGCCCCGGGTGCTGGAGGCCCGCGGCCTGGACGTGACCCCGGGCATGATCGAGCGCCTGGAGGCGGCGGGTGATACCCGCACGGTGGAGATCCTGCGGCTTATCCTGCGCGAGGAAATCCCCCACGTGGCGATCGGCTCGCACTGGTTCAAGCGCGCCTGCGCCGAACGGGGCCTGGAGCCGGAGGCGACCTTCCGCGAACTGCTCGCCCGCTACATGCGCGGGCGCCTGCGTGGGCCCTTCAACCACGATGCGCGGCTGGCGGCGGGGTTCAGCGCCGAGGAGCTGGCCGCACTGGAAGCGCTGTGAACCAAGCGCCGCCCCGTGCCCGCCTGTTCTTCGCCCTGTGGCCCGAACCCGCGCTGCGGCGGGAGTTGGCGCGGATTCAGCACGAGCGGGTAGGGAGCGGACGGGCGGTGCCGGTGGCCAATCTGCACCTGACCGTGCTGTTCCTCGGCCTGGCCGACCCGGCGCAGGCGATGCGGGTGGCGGACGGGTTGCGTGTGCCGCCCTTCGAAGTGTGCCTTCGCCGCGAGGGCTACTGGCGCAACGGCATTCATTGGCTGGCGCCCGAATCCACCCCGCCGGAACTGTCCCGCCTGCATGACGGTCTACGTGAGGGCCTGGCCGCGCAGGGTCATGCTTTTGAGCGCCGCGACTACCGGCCCCATGTCACCCTGGCACGCCGGGCGCGGCCCGCCCCCGGGCGTGCTCTCCCGCCACTGCGCTGGCCCGTCACGGACCATGCACTGGTCGAATCCCGGCCGCGTCCTCAAGGCCCCGAATACCGGGTGCTCCGGCGCTGGCCGCTTGGCTGAACAGGGGTAGGAGCCAACCGGCCGATGTGGGATAATCGGCCGCCACTTTGATGCCGCTGGTTTCCGGCCCCGAACGCACGAGGACTGTATGGACGAGAATCGCAAGAAGGCGCTGAGCATCGCTCTGGGCCAGATCGAGAAGCAGTTCGGCAAGGGCGCGGTGATGCGCATGGGCGATGCCCGCGCGGTGAACGCCGAGGCGATCTCCACCGGCTCCCTGACCCTGGACATGGCGCTGGGCATAGGCGGGCTGCCCAAGGGCCGGGTGTGCGAGATCTACGGCCCGGAATCCTCGGGCAAGACCACCCTGACCCTGCAGGTCATCGCCGAGTGCCAGAAGGCCGGCGGCACCGCCGCCTTCGTCGACGCCGAGCACGCCCTGGACCCGAGCTACGCCGAAAAGCTGGGCGTGAAGGTGGACGAGCTGCTGGTCTCCCAGCCCGACACCGGCGAGCAGGCCCTGGAGATCGCCGACATGCTGGTGCGCTCGGGCGCGGTGGACGTGGTGGTGGTGGACTCCGTCGCCGCGCTTACCCCCAAGGCCGAGATCGAGGGCGAGATGGGCGACTCCCACGTGGGTCTGCAGGCACGGCTCATGTCCCAGGCCCTGCGCAAGCTCACCGCCAACATCAAGCGCTCCAACACCCTGGTGATCTTCATCAACCAGATCCGCATGAAGATCGGCGTGATGTTCGGCAGCCCCGAGACCACCACCGGCGGCAACGCCCTGAAATTCTACTCCTCGGTGCGCATGGATATCCGCCGCATCGGCGCGATCAAGAAGGGTGACGAGGTGGTGGGCAACGAGACCCGCGTGAAGGTGGTCAAGAACAAGATGGCCCCGCCCTTCAAGCAGGCCGAGTTCGAGATCCTCTACGGCGAGGGCACCTCCCGCGAGGGCGAGATCATCGAGCTGGGCGTGAGGGAAGGCCTGATCGACAAGGCCGGCGCCTGGTACAGCTGCAACGGCGATCGCATCGGCCAGGGCAAGGAGAACGTCCGTCAGTACCTGCGTGACAACCCGGAGCTGGCCGCCCGCCTGGAAGCGCAGCTACGCGAGAAGCTGCTGCCCCAGCGCACGCCCGCCGCCGAGGCCGGCGAGGCGGCCAGCGACGCCTAGTGTGCGAGGCCGAGGACCAGGCCCAGGCGCGGGCGGCCGCCATGCGGCTGCTCGCCCGCCGCGAGCACAGCCGCCGGGAGCTGGCCCGCAAGCTCGTCCAGCGTGGTTTTCAGCGTGATTGCATAGAGCCGGCGCTGGACGCGCTCACGGCCGAGAACCTGCTCAGCGAAGAGCGTTACACCGAACAATACGTGCGCGCCCGGCGCGAGCAGGGCTACGGCCCGCTGCGCATACTCGCCGAACTGGGCGAGCGGGGCATCCGGGAAGGGCTCGCCGAGCCCTTTTTGCATGGGCACGACGACTGGGCCGAGCGGGCCGCCCAGGCCCGTCACAAGCGCTTCGGCGCCGAAGGCCCGGGGAACATGAAAGAGCGGGCGCGACAGTACCGCTTCCTGGCGCAACGCGGGTTCAGCGCCGAGCAGATCCGCGTTGCGTTACAGGATGCCGACTGAGCGCCCCACAGCAGTACGGAGCAACAGGCAGGGCCGATGTTCAGCAGTGCAGACATACGCCAGGGTTTTCTGAGCTACTTCGAGGGCAAGGGCCACAGCGTGGTGCGCAGCGCCTCGCTGGTACCGGGCAACGACCCGACCCTGTTGTTCACCAACGCCGGCATGGTGCCCTTCAAGGACGTGTTCACCGGCCGCGAGCAGCGCCCCTACACCCGGGCCAGCAGCGCCCAGCGCTGCGTACGCGCCGGCGGCAAGCACAACGATCTGGAGAACGTGGGCTACACCGCCCGGCATCACACCTTCTTCGAGATGCTGGGCAACTTCAGCTTCGGCGATTACTTCAAGCGCGAAGCCATCCAGTACGCCTGGGAGTTCCTCACCCAGGTGGTGAAGCTGCCCGCCGAGAAGCTCTGGGTGACGGTCTACGAGGAAGACGACGAAGCCGCCGATATCTGGTTGAAGGAGATCGGCGTGGACCCGGCGCGCTTCTCGCGCATCGGCGCCAAGGACAACTTCTGGTCCATGGGCGACACCGGCCCCTGCGGCCCCTGCACCGAGATCTTCTACGACCACGGCCCCGAGATCCCGGGCGGCCCGCCGGGCACCCCCGAGGAGGATGGCGACCGCTACATCGAGATCTGGAACCTGGTGTTCATGCAGTACGACCGGGACGTGGAAGGCACCCTGCATCCGCTGCCCAAACCCTGCGTGGATACCGGCATGGGGCTGGAGCGCCTGGCCGCCGTGGTCCAGGGCGTGCACAGCAACTACGAGATCGACCTGTTCCAGAAGCTGATCCGTGCCGCCGCCGAGCTTGCCGGCGTGGCCGACCTGGAGAACAGCTCCCTGCGGGTGATCGCCGACCATATCCGCGCCTGCAGCTTCCTCATCGCCGACGGCGTGTTCCCCTCCAATGAGGGCCGAGGCTACGTGCTGCGCCGCATCGTGCGCCGCGCCGTACGCCACGGCTATCAGCTGGGCATCGCCGAGCCCTTCTTCCACCGCTTGGTGCCCACCCTGGTCGCCGAGATGGGCGAGGCCTACCCGGAGCTGGTCGAGAACCAGGACCAGGTGGCGCGTATGCTGCGCCAGGAAGAGGAGCGCTTTCGCGAGACCCTGGAGCAGGGCATGAAGCTGCTCGACGAAGACCTGGCCAGGCTGTCCGGCCGTGAGATCCCCGGCGAGACCATCTTCCGCCTCTACGACACCTATGGCTTCCCGGTGGATCTTACCGGCGATATCGCCCGGGAGCGGGAGCTGACCCTGGACATGGCGGGTTTCGAAGCCTGCATGGAAGAGCAGCGCGCCCGGGCCCGCTCCGCGAGTCGGTTCAAGGCCGATCACAGCCAGGCCGCCGGCTTCGAGGGGCGTTCCGAATTCACCGGCTACGAGAATCTGCAAGGCCAGGGCAGCGTTACCGGCCTGTTCCGCGAAGGGCGCACGGTCAACGAGCTGCGGGCGGGCGAGCAGGGCATGGTGGTGCTGGACCGGACCCCCTTCTACGCCGAGTCCGGCGGCCAGGTGGGTGACCAGGGTTGGCTGCGCGCCGAAGGCCTGCTCTTCGAGGTGCAGGATACGGTGAAATACGGCGCCGCCCACGGCCATCTGGGCGTGCTGCGCGAGGGCAGCCTGAAGCTGGACCAGGCGCTTGCCGCCCAGGTGAACGCCGAGACCCGGGCGCGCACCGTGGCGAACCACTCCGCCACCCATCTGCTGCACGCCGTGCTGCGGGAAGTGCTGGGCGAGCATGTGCAGCAGAAGGGCTCGCTGGTCGCCCCCGACCGCTTGCGCTTCGATTTCGCCCACTTCGAGGCCATTGCCTCCGCGCAGTTGCACGAGATCGAGGACCGGGTCAATGCCCGCATCCGCGCCAATGTGGCCGCCGAAGCCGCCGAGATGGGCTACGACGAGGCCATCGAGGCCGGTGCCGTGGCGCTGTTCGGTGAGAAGTACGGCGACAAGGTACGGGTGCTCTCCCTGGGGGAGTACTCCACCGAGCTGTGCGGCGGCACCCACGTGAGCCGCACCGGCGATATCGGCCTGTTCAAGATCATCGCCGAAGGCGGTGTCGCCGCCGGGGTGCGCCGCATCGAGGCGCTCACCGGCGAAGGGGCGCTGGCCTGGGTGCGGGAGGCCGCCGGCAAGCTCAACGAGGCGGCGGCGCTGTTGAAGAGCAGCCCGGAGAATCTGGGCGTGAAGCTCAACCAGTTGCTGGATCGCAACCGCCAGCTGGAGAAGGAACTCGCCCGCTTGCAGCAGACCATGGCCAGTGCCGCCGGCTCCGATCTGGCCGCCCAGGCGGTGGACGTGAAGGGCGTGAAGGTGCTGGCCGCGCAGCTGGATGCCGCCCAGGCGAAATCCCTGCGCGAGACCGTGGATCAGCTCAAGCAAAAATTGGGTTCGGCGGTGATCCTGCTGGGCGCGGCCGAGGGCGGCAAGGTCAAGCTGGTGGCCGGTGTCAGCCAGGACTGCACCGACCGGGTGAAGGCCGGCGAACTGGTCAACAGCGTCGCCACCCAGGTGGGCGGTCGCGGCGGCGGTCGGCCCGACTTCGCCCAGGCCGGCGGCAGTGAGCCCGACAAGCTTCCCCAGGCCATCCAGGAGGTGGTCGATTGGGTGTCCGAACGGCTCTGAGCCACGCTTTCAAAGCTTTCGAAATGAGGCGGCGCCGTTCAACCGGCGCCGCATTTGGTGTTTAATAAGGCGCTCTTTCGCGAAACGGCAAGGACGTATGGCTTTAATCGTTCAAAAATACGGCGGTACCTCGGTAGGTACCGTGGAACGCATCGAGCATGTGGCCGCCAAGATCAAGGCGACCCGGGACGCCGGCAACGACGTGGTGGTGGTGGTCTCCGCCATGAGCGGCGAGACCAACCGGCTGATCGCTCTGGCCGAGGGTATCAGCAAGAAGCCCCCGGCACGGGAGCTGGACATGCTGCTCTCCACCGGCGAGCAGGTGACCATCGCGCTGCTGACCATGGCGTTGGAGAAGCTTGGCGCCCCGGCGCGCTGCTACACCGGCGCCCAGGTGAAGATTCTCACCGACAGCTCCCACAGCAAGGCGCGCATCCAGGAGATCGACGCCAAGGTCATCAGCGAGGACTTGAAACAGGGTCGCTTGGTGGTGGTGGCCGGCTTCCAGGGCGTGGACCAGACCGGTGCGATCACCACCCTCGGTCGCGGTGGCTCCGACACCACCGCCGTGGCGCTGGCCGCGGCGCTCAAGGCCGACGAATGCCAGATCTTCACCGATGTGGACGGGGTGTACACCACCGACCCGCGGGTGGTCTCCAAGGCCCGGCGCCTGAACAAGATCACCTTCGAGGAGATGTTGGAGATGGCCAGCCAGGGCTCCAAGGTGCTGCAGATTCGCGCCGTGGAGTTCGCCGGCAAGTACCAGGTGCCCCTGCGGGTGCTGTCCTCCTTCAAGGACGGCCCCGGAACGCTGATCAGTTTCGAGGAAGACGATATGGAAGAGCCGCTGATTTCCGGCATTGCCTTCAACCGCGACGAAGCCAAGCTGACCGTGCTGGGCGTGCCCGATCGTCCGGGCATTGCCGCCAGCATTCTCGCGCCCATTGCCGACGCCAATGTGGAAGTGGACATGATCGTCCAGAACGTCAGCAAGGAAGGCCAGACCGACTTCACGTTTACCGTCAACAAGGTCGATTACGATAAGGCTCTGGAAATCCTGCGCAAGATCGGCGATGACATGGGTGCGCGGGAAGTTTATGGTGACGACAAGATCGTCAAGATCTCCCTGGTGGGCGTGGGCATGCGTTCCCACGCCGGCGTGGCCAGCACCATGTTCAAGGCGCTGTCCGCGGAAGGGGTGAACATCCAGATGATCTCCACCTCCGAGATCAAGGTCTCGGTGGTGGTGGAGGAGAAGTATCTGGAACTGGGCGTGCGTGCCCTGCATACGGCCTTCGGGTTGGATGAGGACAATGAAGCGCACGCCGAGGGGAAGGAACCCGACGCCTGAACCGGCGGTAAAAAGGTTTTCCGGCGGGTAGCGTGCTCGGGATGGGCACGCGCCGGCCGGTTTCAATGATGACTTGCATTTGGTGTTGATCCTGAAGTGCACTTTCTCGCGCCGACAGGGGCGGGGAGGGGTGCGAGGGGTTTGTTTATATCGGTACACGGTGGCGGCCGAGGGAGAAGGACGACGGGCCGCACCCGCGTATTCGATTTATGCCGCAGTTCGGGCAATGACCTCCAGTAAACCAAGGGGGAGGCGACCCGGGCCCGCAAGGAGCAACGAGGAGAGGGCTTATGTTGATTCTCACGCGTCGGGTGGGGGAGACCCTGATGATCGGGGACGAGGTCACCGTGACGGTGCTGGGCGTCAAGGGCAACCAGGTTCGCATCGGCGTGAACGCGCCGAAGAACGTGTCCGTGCATCGCGAAGAGATCTACGAGCGGATCCAGCGCGAGCACGATCCCGCCGACGGTTTCGAACAGAAATAGAATGCCGTCCCAGGGTTTACCCTATAGGGCTTTTGCACTATCCTAGCCGCCGTTGTCGCAGGGATAACGCGGCACAGGATACCGGAGAGATGGCCGAGCGGCTGAAGGCGCTCCCCTGCTAAGGGAGTATGGGCTTAAAAGCCCATCGAGGGTTCGAATCCCTCTCTCTCCGCCAAAACCCGGGGGTGTTGACGAGCGAGCATCGCATCGCCATAATCCCCCACCCAACGCGCCCGTAGCTCAGCTGGATAGAGTACCTGGCTACGAACCAGGCGGTCGGAGGTTCGAATCCTTCCGGGCGCGCCATAAAAGCAAAAAAGGCCCACCGAAAGGTGGGCCTTTTTTCGTTTGGGCGGCTATGAGCGGTTCAGCGGTGAGCCCTTTTGAATGTCAGGGTTCCTTCCTGCTCAGTGGCGGCGTCGTTGTTACAGGTGTTCGTACACCGTCGCGGCGCTGCTCTTGTCCACACCCTGCTCATCCACGCCGATGTACTCCACCACGCCGTCGTTGGCGATAAGTGCGTAGCGCTTGGAGCGCGTCCCCATGCCGAAGCCGCCGGCATCCAGTTCCATGCCGATGGCGCGGGTGAAGTCGCCGTTGCCGTCGGCGAGCATCAGGATGTTTTCCGCGTTCTGGTCCTTTTGCCAGGCGTCCATCACGAACGCATCGTTCACCGACAGGCAAACGATCCGGTCCGCGCCCTTGGCCAGCAGCTCGTCGGCCTTGATGACGAAACCGGGCATATGGGTGTTGGAGCAGCCGGGGGTGAAGGCGCCGGGCACGGCGAAGAGGACGACCTTCTTGCCCTGGAAGATATCGCCGGTGTTGATGTCCTCCGGCCCCTGGGCGCCGTTGGTCTTGAGGGTCATTGCGGGGATGCGCTCGCCAGTGCTCAAAGCCATGTCAGTCTCCGATGTCAAAGTGTTCCGTGAATGGGGAGCCTTCAGCATAGCAGTCCGCGCGGCGGTGGTGAGACGAGCCTTTTCAGTCGCCGTAGCGGGCGCTCAGCTGGTCGACGAACGCCGGCGCTTCCTCCTGGCGTATGGCTCGCGCGCTGCCGCCCAGGAAGTCCCGACGCAGCCTCCTCGGCCAGGGCGTCGGGGCGAACAGCAGTTCGCGCAGGTCCCCCCACCAGAGGATGGCGAAGTGGGGGGCGGCGCAGCGGTTGAGTTCCAGGCGCAGCCCTTCCTCCGGTCCCAGCATGTCGATGCGGGTGCACAGATCGCCGGTGGCGTCCTTGTAGCCGAGCAGGGCGGGGCCGCGCAGGCCCCAGCGCTGGGGTTCTATGCGGTGCAGATAGCTTGCCAGCTCCCCCGGATCCCGGAACCAGCAAAGCGCCTGGGGTTCGTGTTCGTCGGGCCCCAGCAGCATCCCGGTGCGGAAATGCACCGGGTCGCGCCGGCGGGGCATGCGCAGACTCTCGTCCAGGTCCTTGCCTTCCCACAAATGCATGGGCGTTGTCTCCTTGGATGGGGCTGGGCATGATACCGCCATGCACCAGTCGGAAATCACCATACAGAGCGCCGGGCGCGGCATGCGCGAGATCAGTCCGGAGTTGGCCATGGAGCTGCGCCAGTCCGGCGTGCGCGACGGTCTGTGTCATGTATTCCTGCAGCATACCAGCGCCTCGCTGATCATCTGCGAGAATGCCGACCCGGCCGTGAGGCGGGACCTGGAGCGCTTCATGAGCCGCATCGCCCCGGACGGCGACCCGCTCTGGGAGCATGACGCCGAAGGCCCCGACGACATGCCCGCCCATGTGCGCAGCGTGCTCACCCAGACCGGATTGACCTTGCCGGTGCGGGCCGGCCAGCTGGCGCTGGGCACCTGGCAGGGGGTTTATCTCTGGGAGCACCGAACCCGCGGTCACCAGCGGCGTTTGATGGTGACGGTCTGGGGGTAGGGGGCCGTTACCGCGGCGGCGCCTGTGCTATTCTTCGCGCCCATGTCGATGGCCGATGGTGATCCATGAACAAACAGCGCATCTACAAGGTGATCTTCTTCTGCCAGGGGCAGGTATACGAGGTCTACGCCCGCAGCGTCGCTCAGGGCGGCCTGCTGGGTTTCGTGGAAATCGAGGAGCTGATCTTCGGCGAGCGCACCCAGGTGGTGGTTGACCCCTCCGAGGAGAAGCTCAAGGACGAGTTCGCCGGCGTCAAGCGCTCCTACATCCCGATGCACTCGGTAATCCGTATTGACGAGGTGGAGAAGGAAGGCAAGGGCAAGATCTCCGATGCCGGCGGCAACGTCACGCCCTTCCCCATGCCCGTCTACGGCAGCACGCCCAAGGGGCCGGGGGAGTAGCACCCCCGCCCGGTGATTGAATCCGCCGGGCAACTGGTTTACTCTCTTGCGCCTTGTCCGGTCCCGCCGGGCAGAAAAAGAATCTGGAGAGGTGTCCGAGCGGTCGAAGGAGCACGCCTGGAAAGTGTGTGTACCTCACAAGGGTACCGAGGGTTCGAATCCCTCCCTCTCCGCCAAATGGAAAACGGGGCCCCCTGGGGCCCCGTTTTGCATTTGCACGATGGCCGGGAGTCGAGCCCTCGGTACCCGCATGGACAATAACGGGTTCGACCGATCGCGCAGCGATCGGGACGCTGGAGCGCAAGCGACGGCGCCCCGTAGGGGTGAGCGGCCGCAGGCCGCGAATCAATCCCTCCCTCTCCGCCAAATGGAAAACGGGGCCCCCTGGGGCCCCGTTTTGCATTTGCACGATGGCCGGGAGTCGAACCCTCGGTACTCGCATGGACAATAGTGGGTTCACCTTGTCCGCGCCCATCTTGTAAGAAAATTCTGAATCACTCGTCACATGGGTACCCAATCATGTACGCCTGGTCTACTATCGCCCCAATAAAAATAATGCATCGCAACAAACAATAATTTTTGGCGCAAGCACCGGCCCTTTTCCGGCTCCCTGCTCAACGCAGCCGCGCTCTTTTGCGCCTGTCGCCGCGCGCTCTCCGCGGCGCGAAAGGATAATGAAAACAACAGGAGGTTAGACATGTTCCGACGATTGATCCTTGCGCTCTCCCTATTGGCCTTCGGCGGCGGTTCCGCCCAGGCCTTTCAGCAGGTAAGCGATTTCAACCAGGCGAAGAGCAACCCCGGCAACCTGAAGATGTACACCCACGTGCCCCAGACCCTGCGCGAGAAAGCGCCGCTGGTGCTGGCGCTGCACGGCTGCACCCAGAGCGCGAGTACCTACCACAAGGAAAGCGGCTGGTCCGAGCTGGCTGACCGCCACGGTTTCCTGGTGGTGTACCCGGAGCAGAATTCCGAGAACAAGACCGCCCAGACCGGCAACCCTTACAACTGCTTCAACTGGGCAGGGTATTACGGCGCGCGCATGGCCAAGGGCGATGGCGAGAACGCCTCCGTCATGCAGATGATCGAGTACATGCAGGAGCGGTATCCGGTGGATGCCGACAAGATCTACATCACCGGCCTGTCCGCCGGTGGCGGTCTGACCAGCATGATGCTGGCCCTGTACCCGGACGTGTTCGCCGGTGGTGCCCCCATGGCCGGGCTGCCCTACCACTGCGCCAACACTGTGGACGACGCCTACGCCTGCATGGGCGTCACCAGCTCCTTCCAGCCCCGCACCGGTGCCGGCTGCGAGTCCGGCGAGGCCTGCATGGCGCCCGATCGCAAGCGCAGCCCCCAGGCCTGGGCGCAGCTGGCCCGCGACAACAACGGTGGCTACAGCGGTAATTATCCGCGGGTGCTGATCTGGCAGGGCGACAAGGACCAGTACGTCGACGATGACAACGCGGTAGAGATCATGAAGCAGTTCACCGCGCTGCACGGCACCGACCAGACCGCCGATGTCACCGGCCAGAGCTTCAACGGCGACAGCAAGCACGTCTATCGCGAGTATCTGAAGGGCGACCGGCCCGTGGTGGGCGTGGTGGATGTGCTGGGCATGAAGCACGGCATCACCATCGACGAGGGCACCGGCGAGGACCAGGGCGGCAAGGCCGGCCTGGCCATGAGCTACACCCATGACTTCGATGTTTTCTCCAGCTATTACACCGCCAAGTGGTGGGGCCTGCTGGACACTCAGCCCGAGAACGACCGCCCGGTGGTCCGCATCGAGAGCCCCACGGACGGCGCGCACCTGAGCGGCACGGTGGAAGTCTCGGTGAGCGCTACCGATGACGACGGCATCGCCCGGGTCGACATCTGGCTGGGTGACGAGCTGCTGATCAGCGACATCAGCGCACCCTACGGCACCGAGTTCAATGCCGGCACCCTGGCCGATGGCGAGCATGTACTGCGCGCCGTTGCGGTGGACGCCAGCGCGGACGCGGTGAGCAGCGAGGTGCAGCTGACGTTCAGCACCGGCAACGATTCCCCCGCGCTGCGGTTCACCAGCCCCGAGGAGGGCGCTCACCTGAGCGGCACGGTCACCTTCAGCGTGGACGCGAGCGACCGCGACGGTATCGCCCGGGTGGCGTTCTATCTGCAGGGCAGCAACGGCGAGCAGCCGTTCGCGGTGGCCGACTCCGCGCCCTGGCAGGCCACGCTGGATGTCGCCACTCTGGCGGACGGTCAGCACACCGTGCGAGCCGAGGCGGTCGATGCCAGCGCCGAGCAGCGTACCAGCTCCACGACCCTGAGCTTCCGCACCGGCTTCGACTGCCAGGAGTGGACCACCTATAACTACTACCATGCGCTGGCCGGTCGCGCCCGCAACGTCAGCCTGCTCTGGTGGTCGCCGGAGTACCGAGTGCTTGGCTCCGACGAGGCGCTGGGCCGCAGCAGCTGGATTCAGACCACCGTGCGCAACACGCCCAACGAGGGTGAGTTCGCCAAGGGCAGCTGCCGCTAAGTCGGCGTCGAGCCAGAAACGACCGGGGCCCCGGGCCCCGGTTTTTCATGCCCGGGGGCTTTTTGCTCTGTTTGACAAACCCCCACCCACCCCTTACCTTCCACCGCGTCTATGGCGGCGGCGTCGGTCCCCCCGCGACGATAAACTGTGAACCCCGTCAGGCCCGGAAGGGAGCAGCGGCAGCAGTGGACTCGGGCGCCGGGGTGTGGCTGGCGTCGCCGCCGCCATTTCTACGCCCCGCCCGCCTCCCTCTGATAGAATTCGGGCTTCGATTCGCAGCCCTGGCACCCGAAACCACATGAGCTATCAGGCCCTGGCGCGCAAGTGGCGCCCCCGCAATTTCGCCGAGCTGGCCGGTCAGGAGCATGTGCTGCGCGCGCTGGTCAATGGGCTGGAGCGCGGACAGCTGCACCATGCCTTCCTGTTCACCGGTACCCGCGGGGTGGGCAAGACCACCATCGCCCGGATTCTGGCCAAGTGCCTGAACTGCGAGCAGGGCGTGACCGCCGAACCCTGCGGCCGGTGCAGCGCCTGTCAGGAGATCGACCAGGGCCGCTTCGTGGATTTGATCGAGGTGGACGCGGCCTCCCGCACCAAGGTGGACGACACCCGGGAGCTGCTGGATAACGTCCAGTACGCCCCCAGCCGCGGCCGCTACAAGATCTACCTGATCGACGAGATCCATATGTTCTCCAGCCACAGCTTCAACGCCTTGTTGAAGACGCTGGAAGAACCGCCGCCCCATGTGAAGTTCCTGCTGGCCACCACCGACCCGCAAAAGATTCCCGTCACCATCCTCTCCCGCTGCCTGCAGTTCAGTCTGAAGCGCCTGGCGCCGAGCATGATTGCCAATCATCTGCAGAAGGTACTGGGCGAGGAGGGCATCGAGTTCGAGGTCGCGGCGCTGCAGCGCCTGGCGCGCGCGGCCGATGGCAGCATGCGTGATGGGCTCAGCCTGCTGGATCAGGCCATCGCCTTCGGCAGCGGCCGGGTCGACGAGGCGGATACCCGGGCCATGTTGGGTGACCTGGAGGGGGACTTCGTCTTCGAATTGATCGAGGCCTTGGCGAACAACGATGGCCCGGCCATGCTGGCGGTGATCGAGCGCATGAGCGAGCGGGCGCCGGATTATGCCTCGGTGCTGGCGGAGTTGCTCAACAGCCTGCACCACATTGCCCTGGCGCAGACCATTCCGGGCGGCCTGGGCGAAGAGGTGGCGGACCGGGAGCGCCTGCAGGCGCTGGCCGGAAGTCTCGCCCGTGAGGATGTGCAGCTCTACTACCAGCTGGGCTTGCACGGGCGGCGTGATCTGCCCTTGGCTCCGGACCCGCGGGCGGGCTTCGAGATGGCCATGCTGCGCATGCTGGCCTTTCGCCCGATGGAAGGCGGCGCCGCCACGGCGGGCCAGAGTGCCGGGCAGTCGGCGCCCCCGCCCCGGCCCGCGACCCCTCGGGCGGCGGGCGGCCGGCCGGCACCCACCGCGCAAACGACGCCGCCAGCCCCGGTCCACACGGACGATTCCGGAGCCGCGGCGCCGCACGCCCAGTCCTCTTCCGACAGCGTGGCCCAGCTCCACGACGCCCGGGCCTCGGCACGGACCGGGATGCCTGCCGCCGCACCGGCGTCGGTGCCCGAGCCCGCGCTGGCGCAGCAGCCGGACGCCCCGGTCGTGGCGCCCGCCGTGCGGCTGGACTCGGTGCAGGACTGGCCCGAGGTGGTCCAGCGCCTGCCCCGCGGCATGCACCAGGTGCTCGCCTCGCATTGTGAGTTCCTGGCCCGGGAGGGCGGACGCATCAGCCTGCGCATAGACCCGAACCATACCCATCTTCATAACACTGCCCTGGAAGGCAAGCTCGCGCAGGCCCTGGGCGAGGTGCTGGGTGGCGCGGTGAGCCTGGACATGAAGCGGGCCAAAGTGGAAGAGGCCACCCCGGCCGTGCTGGCGCGGCAGGACGCGGAGGCCCGCCAGCAGCAGGCGGAGCAGACCATCGACGCCGACCCCAAGGTGGGCGCGCTGCGCGAGACCTTCGCCGCGGAACTGGTGCCCGGCAGTATTGAACCTACCGATTAGCCCAACCCGGGCGCCGCCCGGACCAGGAGAGAGGACGATGATGAAAGGTGGAATTGGCAACCTGATGAAGCAGGCGCAAAAGATGCAGGAAAAGCTGCAGAAGGCGCAGGAAGAGTTGGCCCAGCTCGAAATTACCGGGGAGGCCGGTGGTGGCATGGTCTCGGTGGTGATGAACGGCAAGCACGAACTGCGCCGGGTGAACATCGACCCGGGCCTGTTCGAGGACGACAAGGACATGGTCGAGGACCTGGTGGCCGCCGCGGTCAACGATGCGGTGCACAAGCTCGCCCGAGAGACCGAGGAGCGCATGTCCGGCATGACCTCCGGCATGGGCCTGCCCCCGGGCATGAAACTGCCGTTCTGAGGCTCGGCGGCATGGCGTATTCACCGCTCATCGACGAGCTGATCGAGGCCCTGCGCTGCCTGCCCGGCGTAGGGGCGAAATCCGCCCAACGCATGGCCTTTCACCTGCTGCAGCGGGACCGGGAAGGCGCCGGGCGGCTCGCCTCGGCGCTGGCGGAAGCGGCGGCGAACGTCGGCCAATGTGCCCAGTGCCGGGTGCTCACCGAGCAGGAGCTGTGCCGGATCTGCGCCAGCGATCGGCGGGACCGGGGTGTGCTGTGCATCGTCGAGAGCCCGGCGGATGTCTTCGCCCTGGATCAGGCCACCGACTACAATGGGCTGTATTTCGTGCTCATGGGGCGGCTTTCACCCCTGGACGGGATAGGCCCGCGGGAGCTGGGCCTGGATCGGCTGGAAGAGCGATTGGCGGCCGGCGAGGTGCGCGAGATCATTCTCGCCACCAACCCCACGGTGGAGGGCGAGGCCACCGCCCAGTACATTGCCGAGATGGCCCGGGAGCGCGATATAGGCACCAGCCGCATCGCCCACGGCGTGCCCCTGGGCGGCGAGCTGGAATACGTGGACAGCGGCACGTTGATGCATGCCTTCAGCGGCCGGCGGCAGTATCAGTAGGAGCGGCTCATGGCCGCGAATTCTCCTGCCTGCGCTCGTTGCCCGGAAGAAATCGCGGCCATTAGCCGCTGCTGCCGGGAAGGCTGGCATACAATTACCTTACGCGGAGCTTGACGATGACGGACTGTATCTTCTGCAAGATGATCAGCGGCGAGATGACGCCGGACGTGGTGCTGGAGACGGATCAGGTGCTGGCCTTTCGGGACATCAATCCCCAGGCCCCCACCCATGTGCTGGTGATCCCCAAGCGTCACATTACCAGCATCAACGATTTGCAAGCCGCGGATGCGGAGCTGGTGGGCCAGCTTTATCTGGCGGCCCAGCAGGTGGCCCGCCAGGAGGGCATCGATGAGGACGGTTACCGCACGGTGATGAACTGCGGCGAGAAGGCCGGCCAGAGCGTGTTCCACATTCACCTGCACGTCCTGGGCGGGCGTGCCATGCAGTGGCCGCCGGGCTGATGGAAGCCGCGGGCTAGCCGCTTTGGCGGGGGAAAGCGGCGCGATCAGTCTTCCGCGTCCAGGAGCCGGTAATACCTCTCCAGGCGCTCGGCGGCGATCTCGCCCTGTTGCACCGCCCCCAGAATCGCGCAGCCGGGCTCGCTGCGGTGCCGGCAGTCGTTGAAACGGCACTGCCCGAGATAGGGCCGAAACTCCCGAAAGCCCCGCTCCAGCTCATCGGCTGACAGATGTCCCAGGCGCAGGGTGCGGATGCCCGGCGAGTCGATCAGATCCCCGCCGCCGCGCAGATGGTACAGGGTGGTCTCGGTGGTGGTGTGCTTGCCCAGGCCGCTGGCGTGGGACAGCGCCCCGATCCGCAGCTCCAGATCCGGCAGCAGGGCCTGGATCAGCGAGGACTTGCCCACCCCGGACTGCCCCACCAGGATGCTGGTGCCTTCCCGCAGCCGCGCTTCCAGCTCCGCCAGCCCCTGGGCGGACTTCACGCTGCCCAGCAACACCCCATAGCCCAGTTCCCGGTAACGCTGCAGCGAGGTCTCCAGGCTTTCCCGTTCCTCGGCGGCGAGCAGATCCATCTTGTTCAGCCACAGCAGGGGCTGGATGTCGAGATTCTCCGCCAGTACCAGATAGCGGTCGATCAGCTCCAGATCGATGCCCGGACGGGGTGCCGACACCACCACCATCTGGTCGATGTTGGCGGCGATGGGGCGCAGCTTGTTGCGAAAGTTCGGGCGAGCGAGCAGGGTGCGCCGCGGTTCGATGCGTTCGATTACCCCTTCGCCGGCGCCGCTGGGTGCCCATTGCACCCAGTCGCCGCACAGGGTCCGGCCCGTGCTGCGGCGGGTCTTGCAGGGCATCAGGGTGCCTTGGGTGTCTTCCACCAGGCACTCGGCGCCGTGGCTGATGATCACGCGTCCGCGTGTGGTGTCGCTCATGGGAGCGCAGCATAGCCTCTGCTATGATCCCGGACAATCCTCAGCTGTTCGGGAGCAGCCATGGCCGCGAGCGCCGATAATCTGATCTGGATCGATCTGGAGATGACCGGGCTGGATACCGACCGGGACCGCATCATCGAGATCGCCACCGTGGTTACCGATTCACGCCTGGAAGTGTTGGCCGAAGGGCCGGTGCTGGCGATCCACCAGCCGGATGAGGTGCTGGTGGCGATGGATGAGTGGAACACCCGCCAGCACGGCAAGTCGGGGCTCACCGAGCGGGTCCGACAAAGCCGGGTGGACGAGGCGGAGGCGGAGCGCCAGACGCTGGAGTTCCTGCGCCAGTATGTGCCGGCCAAGGCCTCGCCCATGTGCGGCAACAGCATCTGCCAGGACCGGCGCTTCCTGCACCGCTGCATGCCGCAGCTGGAGCAGTACTTCCATTACCGGCACATCGATGTGAGCACCCTGAAGGAGTTGGCCCGGCGCTGGGCGCCGCGGATACTCAAGGGGCAGAGCAAGCAGGGCAGCCATCTGGCGCTGGACGACATCCGCGATTCCATCGCGGAGCTGCGCTATTATCGGGAACACTTCATAACGATACCCGCCTGAGGCGGGAGGGCACCGGGGCGGGGAGCAGGGATGATCAGTCGGCCGGCCATCAAGTTCGGGATTCTGATGCTGGCCTTCCTGGGGGCGGCCTCCATCAGCAGCAATAGCGCGGTCATGGCGCTGGGCCTGCCCAATGCGCCCTGGGTGGTGTTCTCTGCCGCCTTTGTGGTCGCGATGATGGGCTTCGGCTTCAGCTGGCGCTATATGGCGATGCTCATCGCAGCCGTGCTGGCGGCTAACCTGCCGCCGGAATCGACGCTGGCCATGGGGTATGAGCGGGACTACGCGCTGGCCGTGCTGCTGGCCTTGTTGATTACGCCTTATATTGCGGAACTGCTGGAGTGATTGAGGGATCGCGGCCATAAGCCGCGGTCCGCCCCGATTTCAGCTCTCCACCGGCACATCCGGGTCATTGCCCCACTCCGACCAGGAGCCCGCGTAACCGCGCACCCGCTCGAAGCCCAGGTGTTTCAGCACCATGAAGCTGTGCGCCGAGCGGTGGTGGGTCTGGCAATGCACCACCACTTCCTTGTCGGGTGTGAGGCCCAGTGCCTTGTAGCGCTCGCGCAGGGTCTCGTCGGCTTTCAGCCGCTTGAGATTGTGCGTATCCATGGTCTCGATCCAGTCCAGGTTCACCGCGCCCGGAATGTGGCCGGCCCGCTCGGCGCGCTTGTCCTCACCGGAATACTCCGCCGCCGAGCGGGCATCCAGTACGACCACATGCGGGTCGTTCAGGTGTTTGAGCACGTAGGCCTTGTCGGCGAGGGCGTGGGGGTTGCGGATCTCGGCGCGGTAGCGGCTGGGGCGCGGGTCGGTGCGCGCCACATCCACGGGGTGGCCTTCGTTGGTCCAGGCGTGCAGACCGCCGTCGAGCAGCGAGTAATGTTCATGGCCCAGCACGTCCAGGGTCCAGAGCAGGCGGCTCGCCTTGCCGCTGCCGTCGGCGTCGTAGGCCACCACGTGTTTGTCCTCGGTGAGGCCGATGTCCGAGAGGACAGCGCTGAGCGTTTCCATATCGGGCAGCAGCCCCATGGCCGGCGGCGCCTGGCGGATGAGGCGGGGAAAGGGCAGATGCACCGCGCCGGGAATATGCTGGGTGTGGTAGCTCTCCTCCGAGCTCAGATCGACGAGGAGCAGATCCGGGTCGTGCAGATGCGCTTCCAGGGTGCGGGTATCGAGGATCAGGGGCAGTTTCGGCTCGGTCATGGCTAATCCTGTGTTCGTCTGCGTCGATTACTGGCGGCGGGCACTGATCAGCTCAAGCCAGTGCCGCACGGGCAGTTCGGAGGCCGCGTCCAGATGGGTGAGGCAGCCGATGTTGGCGGTGGCGATGAGTTCCGGCGCGCCGCTGCCGAGCGCGGCGAGCTTGTTGTCGCGCAGCTGTTTGGAGAGTTTGGGCTGCAGCACCGAGTAGGTGCCCGCCGAGCCGCAGCAAAGATGCGCATCGGGCACCGACGTGAGTTCGAAGCCGATTTTTGCCAACAGCGCCTCCACCCGGCCGCTGAGCTGCTGGCCGTGCTGCAGCGTGCAGGGCGCCTGAAAGGCGATGCGCCGGGGCGCATCGTCCGCGGGGGCCAGTTCCTCGGCGCGATCCTCGAAAAATTCCACCGGGTCCCGGGTCAGCGCGCTGACCCGGGCGGCTTTCTCGGCATAGTCCGGGTCGTCGCGCAACAGGTGACCGTAGTCCTTCACCTGCACGCCGCAGCCGCTGGCGTTGACGATGATGGCCTCCACGCCGCGCTCCACATGGGGCCACCAGGCATCGAGGGTGCGCCGGACGATGTTCGCGGCCTCCCCGGGCGCGCCCAGGTGCTGGCTCACGGCGCCACAGCATACGCTGCCCGGTGTGCGGATGACCTCCACCCCCAACTGGTCCAGCAGCCGGGCGGTGGCGGGATTGATGGGCGGCGACAGGGCCGGTTGCACGCAGCCTTCCAGCATCAGCACCCGGCGGTGGTGGCGCTGTCGCGGCCAGGCGGGGGCGGGGCGCCGGGCCGGCACCTTGTCCTTGAGCGCGGCGGGCAGCAGGGGGCGGAGCAGCTGGCCGCCGCGCAGGGCGGCGCCGAACAGGGTGCGGCGGGGCAGCAGCTTGCGCAGCAGCCAGCGTTGCAGCCCCTGGCCCGCGGGGCGCGGCACCTGTTGTTCGACGATCTCCCGACCGATGTCCACCAGCTTGCCGTACTCCACGCCCGAGGGGCAGGTGGTCTCGCAGGCGCGACAGGTCAGGCAGCGGTCCAGGTGCAGCTGGGTCGCTTCGGTGGCCTGGGCCCCTTCCATGACCTGCTTCATCAGGTAGATGCGCCCCCGCGGGCTGTCCCGCTCGTCGCCCAGCAACTGGTAGGTGGGGCAGGTGGCCAGGCAGAAGCCGCAATGCACGCAGTTGCGCAGGATGCGCTCGGCCTCCTCGCCCTGGGGCGTGTCCTTGAGGAAATCGGCAAGTTCGGTCTGCATGGATCAGAGTCCTGGGTAGAGCCGGCCGGGGTTGAGGATGCCCTGAGGGTCGAGGCTTTGCTTGAGACGCCGGTGCAGGGCCATCAGGGGGGCGGACAGGGGTTGGAACACCGGAGTCTCGGTATCCTGGGGGCCGCGGAAAAGGGTGGCGTGGCCGCCGTGCCGGGCGGCCAGCCCCTGCAGCTCATGGGCATCGGGCGCGGCGCGCAGCCAGATCTGCCGCCCACCCCAGTCGTGCAGCGCCTCGCCGCTCAGCGTCGGCCGGGCACCCGGTGGCAGGGATAGCCGCCAAAGCGGCGCGTCGACCCGGAAAAAGGGCAGGGAGTGGTCCCGCAGTCCATCCCACCAGCTCTTGTCCAGCGTGTCGCCGCCGATGCGCCGGGCAGCGGCCTGGACGGCAGGTTCCGCACCGGACAGGCGTATGTGCAGCCGCTCGCCATCGTGGGCACAGCCGCTGAGCGGCAGGTTCTCTCCCACCCAGCGATCGGCTTGGGCCAGGCCCTCGGCGAGGGGCAGATCGAGGCTCAGGCTCTGCTCGAAGCGCGGTCGGGGCAGTACCTTGAGCGAGACCTCCAGCAACACGCCCAGGGTGCCCAGGCTGCCGCTGATCAGGCGCGATAGATCATAGCCCGCCACGTTTTTCATCACCTGGCCGCCGAAGCGCAGATCCTCACCCTGACCGTTCAGGCAGCGCACGCCCAGCACGAAATCCCGCGCCGCCCCCGCGAAAGGCCGCCGTGGGCCGCTGAGGCCCGTGGCGATGGCGCCACCGATAGTGCCGGCCCCGCCGAAGCGGGGGGGCTCGAAGGGCAGCATCTGGTGCTGCTCGGCGAGTACTGCCTCCAGTTCGCTCAACGGAGTACCGGCGCGGGCGGTGATGTAGAGCTCGGTGGGTTCGTAGCTGACCACGCCCCGGTAGCCGGAAAGCTCCAGCGGCGCGCCCGCCACCGGGCGGCCATAGAAGGCCTTGCTGCCCTGGCCGCGGATCTCCAGCGCTTCGCGGGCTTGCGCGGCGGCGCGAACCCGCTCGCTCAGTTGTTGGATCTGATCCTCGGCCATGTCAGAAGCGTTCCAGCTCGGGGTGGCGAAGCTCGCCGTGGTGTACGTGCATGGCGCCGAACTCGGCGCAGCGATTGAGCGTGGGCACGGCCTTGCCCGGGTTGAGCAGCCGTTGGGGGTCGAAGGCCTCTTTCACCGCATGAAACTGGGCCAGCTCCTCGCGGCTGAACTGGCTGCACATCTGGTTGATCTTCTCCACGCCCACCCCGTGCTCGCCGGTGATACTGCCGCCGACCCGAATACAGGTTTCCAGGATCTCGCCGCCCAGCTTCTCCGTGCGCTCCAGTTCGCCGGGCACATTGCCATCGTAGAGCACGATGGGGTGCAGATTGCCGTCGCCGGCGTGGAAGACGTTCACCACCGCCTGGCCGTACTGCTCGCTCAGCTCGCTGATGCGTCTCAGCACCTGCCCCAGGTGCTTGCGCGGAATGGTTCCGTCCATGCAGTAATAATCGGGGCTGATGCGGCCGACGGCGGGAAAGGCCGCCTTGCGGCCCGCCCAGAAGCGCAGGCGTTCGGCCTCGTCCCGGGCGATGCGGATCTCGCTCGCGCCCTGGCTGCGCAGCAGGGCTTCCACCTGCGCCATCTCCGCATCCACCTCGTCGGGATGGCCGTCCAGTTCGCAGATCAGGATGGCGGCCGCGTCGGTGGGGTAGCCCGCCTGCACGAAGTCCTCGGCGGCGCGGATGGCCGGGTTGTCCATCATTTCCAGGCCCGCCGGGATGATGCCCTGGGCGATGATGGCCGCCACGGCATCGCCGGCCACTTCCACCTGGTCGAAGCAGGCGAGCAGGGCGCGGGTTTCCTGGGGCACGGGCAGCAGACGCACGGTGACTTCGGTGACCACGCCGAGCATGCCCTCGGAGCCGTTGATCAGCGCCAGCAGATCGTAGCCCGCCGCATCCAGGGCCTCGGAGCCCAGTCGCAGCCGCTCACCATCCATGGTGACCAGCTCCACGGCGAGCACATTGTGCACGGTGAGCCCGTATTTGAGGCAGTGCACGCCGCCGGCGTTCTCCGCCACATTGCCGCCGATGGAGCAGGCGATCTGGGAGGAGGGGTCCGGCGCATAATAGAGCTTGTGTGGCGCGGCGGCCTGGCTGATGGCCAGGTTGCGCACGCCGGGCTGCACCACGGCGATGCGTCGCTCCGGATCCAGTTGAAGGATGCGATTGAACTTGCCCAGGCTCAGCAACACGCCCTGGGGATGGGGCAGGGCACCGCCGGAGAGGCTGGTGCCGGAGCCTCGGGCCACTACCGGGGCGCCCAGCTCCTGGCAGATGCGCAGCACCGCCTGGACCTGCTCCACGGTCTCGGGCAGGGCGACGAACAGTGGTATCTGGCGGTAGGCGGCCAGGCCGTCGCACTCGTAGGCCCGGCGGCCGGCCTCGTCGACGATCAGGCCTTCGGCGGGCAGCAGCTCGGCGAGGCGGCGGCGCAGTTCCTCATGGTCGAACTGGTAGGCGGTATCTTCAGGGCGATAGAGGGTATGCGCGGACACAGCGGCTCCCAGAGTCGCGAACCAGCCACCAATCTAGCAGTATCGCAGCGCAGCATGAAAGGCCAGGCGGCCCGGGCCTGGGGGGCGCTGTTCAGTGCCTTCCCAGCTCCTCCAGGCGCGCGCAACGGTTCTCCCGGCGGGCACGACGCAGTGCCTTGACACTGCCGCGCCGGTACAGCGTGCGGGGGCCGTGGGCGGTGCGGGCATAGCGCTTGTTGGTCCAGTGGTACTGGGCCGGCGCGCGTTCGATGATGCGGGCAAGGCCCACGCTCAGCGCCGTGAGCCCGGTCTGGGGGTCCGGGTCGTGCAGGGCGGTGTCGGCCGCTTCGAAGTGAATCTCCACCCGGCCGTCGTTGCCCGGGCGATGGCTGTACATGAAGAACACCGCCGGGTCGAAGCGGCGGATCAGTTGGTGGGGCAGTGAGGAGCTGCGTACCGGCACGCCGAAGAACGGCACGTAGGGGTTGTTCCGGCCCTTGGGCAGATGATCGGCGACGATGACCACGGCCTCCTTGCGCTCCAGCGCCCGCAGCCCGGCCTTGATGCCCCGGGCATTGGCCTCGACCAGCCGGCTGCCGGTGGCCTCCCGCGCCGCGGTGACCGCACGGGTGAGCTGCGCATCGTCGTGGGGGTTGTAGAAGATGGTGGCGGGCAGCTCCCGGCCCAGCAGCAGGGAGGGCAGTTCCCAGCTGGAGTGGTGCAGGGTGAGAATCAGCAGCGGTCGCCCGGCGGCATGGGCCTCGCGCACGGCTTGCAGGCCCTCGATGCGGCTGATGCGCGACAGGTTCTCCTCGGGGCTGGCGGACCACACGTGGGCGGCATCGGCCAGATTGCGCGCCGAGCCGGCCAGTGCGCGGCGGGCCAGGCGGCTCGCTTGCCCCCAGTTCAGGTGCGGGTGGCTGAGCATGATGTTGATCAGGGCGTTGCGGTAGGCACCGGCCATGCCCAGTGGCAGCCAGGCGCTCAGCCAGGCAAGCCCCGCCGCCAGCCGGGCGCTCAGGGCGAGCGGCAGCTTGCCGAACAGGCGCATGGCGAGCAGCGCCGTGGAGGGGCGTTGGCGGGTCTGGCTTGTCATCGTGAGGGGGCGTTACCGGTGTCTCGGGGATTGTTCGCACGAACAGACCGTCGAAGGCCGCGTTCGGTTCCGCAATTGCACGGCTTCGCGTCGCCCGGATGAGGCCGACGGCGAGAATCCGGGCCTTGTGCGTAGCGAACGGCTTCGTGGCTGCAAAAAGGCGCCCCTGGGGGCGCCTTCAAGCTGTGCCTTGAGCTGAGGTGTCAGCTCTGTTCGTCCACCGACTGACCGGCCAGGAACAGCCAGGTCTGCACCACGGTGTCCGGGTTCAGGGACACGCTGTCGATGCCCTGTTCCATCAGCCAGCGGGCCAGGTCCGGATGGTCCGAGGGGCCCTGGCCGCAGATGCCCACGTACTTGCCGGCTTTCTTGGCGCTCTGGATGGCCATGGCCAGCATGCGCTTGACCGCCGCGTCGCGCTCGTCGAACAGGTGCGCGATCAGGCCTGAATCCCGGTCCAGGCCCAGGGTGAGCTGGGTCAGGTCGTTGGAGCCGATGGAGAAGCCGTCGAAGATCTCCAGGAACTCGTCCGCCAGCAGGGCGTTGGAGGGCAGCTCGCACATCATGATGACCTTCAGGCCGTTCTTGCCCTGCTCGAGGCCCTGCTCGCGCAGCAGTTCGATGACCTGACGGCCCTCGTCCAGGGTACGCACGAAGGGAATCATGATGATGACATTGGTCAGGCCCATGTCGTCACGCACGCGTTTCAGCGCATCGCACTCCATGGCGAAGCACTCGCGGAACTCCTCGGAGATGTAGCGCGAGGCGCCGCGGAAGCCCAGCATGGGGTTCTCTTCGTGGGGCTCGTACTGCTCGCCACCGATGAGATTGGCGTACTCGTTGGACTTGAAGTCCGACATGCGCACGATGACCGTCTCCGGCGCGAAGGCGGCGCCCAGGGTGGCGATGCCCTCGGTGAGCTTCTCGACGTAGAAATCCCGCGGGCTGGCGTAGCCGGCGATCTGGGTGCGAATCACCCGCTGCAGCTCCTCCGGCTGCTGGTCGAATTCCAGCAGCGCCCGGGGGTGGATGCCGATCATGCGGTTGATGATGAACTCCAGCCGCGCGAGACCCACGCCGGCATGGGGCAGGCTGGCGAAGTCGAAGGCCCGATCGGGGTTGCCCACGTTCATCATGATCTTGAAGGGCAGCTCCGGCATGTCGGCCAGGCTCACCTCGTTGACCACGAATTCCTGCTCGCCCTCATAGATGAAACCGGTATCGCCCTCGGCGCAGGACACGGTGACCGGCTGTCCGTCCTGGACTCGCTCGGTGGCGTCGCCACAGCCCACCACGGCCGGGATGCCCAGCTCGCGGGCGATGATGGCCGCGTGGCAGGTGCGCCCGCCGCGGTTGGTGACGATGGCCGCGGCCCGCTTCATGATCGGCTCCCAGTCCGGGTCGGTCATGTCGGTGATCAGCACATCGCCCGGCTGTACCCGGCTCATCTGCTTCAGGTCATCGATGATCTTGGCCTTGCCGGCGCCGATGCGCTGGCCGATGGAGCGGCCGGTGGCGAGCACCTCGCCGCGATCCTTCAGCTGGTAGCGCTGCAGCACCTGGCCGGCGTCGCGGCTCTTCACCGTCTCGGGGCGGGCCTGGAGGATGTAGAGCTTGCCGTCGTTGCCGTCCTTGCCCCACTCGATATCCATCGGGCGGCCGTAGTGCTTTTCGATGATCAGCGCCTGGCGGGCCAGATCCTGCACCTCGGCGTCGGTGAGCGAGAAGCGCATGCGCTCGGCCTCGTCCACGTCCACGGTCTTCACCGTCTTGCCGTGGGCGCGGTCATCGCTGTAGACCATCTTGATGGCCTTGCCGCCCAGATTGCGGCGCAGCACCGCCGGGCGATCGGCTTCCAGGGTGGGCTTGTGGACGTAGAACTCGTCCGGGTTCACCGCGCCCTGCACCACGGTCTCGCCCAGGCCGTAGGAGGAGGTGATGAACACCACATCGCGAAAGCCCGATTCGGTGTCCATGGTGAACATCACGCCGGCCGCGCCCACATCGGAGCGGCACATGCGCTGGATGCCGGCGGACAGGGCGACTTCGCTGTGCTCGAAGCCGTGATGCACCCGGTAAGCGATGGCGCGGTCGTTGTACAGGGAGGCGAACACGTCCTTGATGGCGAGCAGCACATTGTCCAGGCCGCGCACATTCAGGAAGGTTTCCTGCTGCCCGGCGAAGGAGGCATCGGGCAGATCCTCGGCGGTGGCGGAGGAGCGCACCGCCACGGCCAGCTCGCCGCCGGCCTCGTCTTCCAGCTTGCGATAGGCGCTGACGATGTCGTCGCGCAAGTGATCGGGGAAGGGGGTGTCCACGATCATCTTGCGGATGCGCGCACCGGTGGCCACCAGGGTGTCCACGTCGTCCACATCCAGGCCCTGCAGTTCCTGGTGAATCTGCTCGCGCAGGCCGGAGGCGTCGAGGAAGTCCCAGAAGGCGGCGGAGGTGGTGGCGAAACCACCGGGCACTTGCACCCCGGCATTGGCCAGGTTGCTGATCATTTCACCCAGGGAGGCGTTCTTGCCGCCTACGCGGTCAACATCGCCCATACCCAAGGAATCGAACCAGACTACATTCTGTCGCAAGGTGGAGTTCCCCCTGTTGCTGCGCGCCGGCATCACTTGCCTGTAAACGTCGGGACGCCCGGGGGCGCCCACAATTTCAAAACCTTCTCCGCACCTCGGTGTCGCGCCGGGTGGAGTCGTTCTACCGCCCTGGAAATTGGGCTAGGATGACTGACCCGCTATTCAGGCCAGCCAGTGAAGAACAAGCTCCATGTCGCGTAAACGCACCGTATTTTTCGTCTCCGACCGAACGGGCATCACCGCCGAGACCCTGGGTCACAGCCTGTTGACGCAGTTCGAGGTGGATTTCGAGCAGATTACCTTACCGTTCGTGGACAATCCCGAGCGGGCCCACAAGGCCCTTGAGCAGATCCGCGCGGCCAACGAGGAAAGCGGCGAGCGCTCCTTCGTCTTCAGCACCATCGTCGATGACGAGGTCCGGCGGATCGTGGCCACCGCCGATGCGGTGGCCTTCGATTTCTTCGACACCTTCATCTCGCCACTGGAGCGGGAGTTGGGTCGACCCTCCAGCCACACCGTGGGGCGCTCCCACGGGATGGCGGATAATAGCATGTACGACGTGCGCATCGATGCCATGAACTACGCGCTCAACCACGATGACGGCGTTACCACACGTCACTACACCCAGGCGGACCTGATCCTCATCGGCGTGTCACGCAGTGGCAAGACGCCCGCCTGCATTTATTTCGCCCTCAAGTACGGCATCTACGCCGCCAACTACCCCCTCACCGAGGAGGAGTTGGACGAGGGCAAGCTGCCGGAGTCCCTGCGCCAGTTCAAGGACAAGCTCCATGGCCTGACCATCCAGCCCACCCGGCTGCACACCATTCGCAAGGAGCGCAAGCCGGACAGCCGCTACGCCTCCCTGGGCCAATGCCAGTTCGAGGTGTCCCAGGCGGAGAAGATCTTCCGTCGCGAGCGCATCCCCTTTGTGGAGACCACCACGATGTCCATTGAGGAGATCTGCACCACGATCCTGCACGGCGGCAAAATCAAGCGGCGACTTTATTAAAAAACCGTGATGGATTCCACCCGCGCGCAGGAGCGGGAGAGGAAAACCGCTGTGCTATGATCCGGGTATGATTCTGCTGACACCACATACGCCGCTGGCCGAGCTCACACCGGGCAGCTTCGCGAGCCTGATGGAGCTCTACGAGAGCAACTACATCTATATGCGTCGCCTGGTGCCGGAGCTGCGTCAGCTGGGCCCGCGGGAGGTCTCCCGGGGCGGCTCGGCGGATCTGCACCTGGAGGTGCTGGAGAAGAACCCCTATACCACCACCTGTCACCTGACCCACCTGTTCGGCCGGGACGGCGAGGGGGTGCATTCGCTTCCCAATCTGAAGGTGCGGGTGTATCACGATGCCCGCAGCGCGGAGGTCTTGCCGGAGCGCGGTCTGGAGGCCTTCGCCCGGCATCGGTGCGAGCCGCGCCCGGTGCCTGGGAGCCTTGCCTGGAAGTGGGAATTGAACCGCTTTCTCAACCGCTGGCTGCGATACTGCCTGGGGCAGGGGCACGGTTTCTCGGCCCGGTCCGAGCCGGGTGTGGCATGAAACTCTCCACCAAGGGCCGCTACGCGGTCACGGCGATGATGGATCTCGCCCTGCATCAGGACAACGGGCCGGTGGCGCTGGCGGACATCTCCCGCAGCCAGGGGATTTCCCTGTCCTACCTGGAGCAGCTTTTCGCCGGCTTGCGTCGTCATGGGCTGGTCACCGGCGTGCGCGGCCCCGGCGGCGGCTATCGTCTGGCTCGGGAGACGGCGCGGATTACCGTGGCGGATATCATTCTGGCCGTGGACGAGAGCGTGGACGCCACCCGCTGCAAGGGCCGACGCGATTGTCAGGACGGTGAAGCGTGCCTTACCCACGATCTGTGGGCGGAATTGAGCGGCCAGATCCACGATTTCCTCGACGGCATCAGCCTGGCGCGGCTGGCCGAGCGGCCGGCGGTGCTGGAAGTGGCGGCGCGCCAGGATCGAAACTGCCAGCGGGGGAGTCGGGCGAGGGCGCATTGAGCGAGCCCGGGGCTTTCAGCCGTGGCCATGCCCATGGCTCCTACGGGGTCGGGGGTGTGGGCGTGTCACGGGCGGCGGCCAAGGCGCGCAGGTCCCCGGTCTCCACCCAATCGAATCCCTGCCGATGCAGCCGTCGGGCTTCCTCCGGCTCATTGATCTCATAAACCACCCACTCCCAGTCGCCGCCCCAGCAAGGCGCGCCGGTGCCCGCGGGCAATAGCTCGATGTCACAGAAGACGAAGTCGGGCCGCAGCAGCTCGCAGCGCTCCCGTTCGGCGGCGTCCAGGTTGTGCAGCGCACGGCCGGTGCGCAGCCCCGCGCGCAGCGAGCGGGCCTCCTGCAACACCTCGTCGGCGTAGCTGATCAGCACCAGTTGTTTGCCGAGAGGCGCGCAGGCCGCCAGCACCTGCTGCACACAGGCAGGCAGGCGGTAGCGGGGGAGGGTGTCGGTCTTCACCTCCACGAACACGGTCAGCTCCGGCCAGGCCGCCAGGGCTGCGGCGGTCTCGGCCAGGCCGGCCAGACGCACCTCGCGAAATCGATCCCCGAAACGCTCCGGCTCGCCCGCGGGGCGTTGCCGCAATTGCTCAAGGCTCAGTGCCTGCACCTGCTCTCGGCCGCCGCCGATGCGCCGCAGATCCGGGTCGTGGATCACCACGGGCTCGCCGTCGCGGCTGAACTGTACGTCCAGCTCCACGCCCTGGGCGCCGGCCTCGGCGGCGGCACGCAGGCCCTCAAGGGTGTTCTCCGGGTAACGGCCGATGTCACCACGGTGGGCGATCAGTCTGGGCTGGCTCACTGGGGTCCTCCTGGTTTGAAGGCGTCCACTTCCCGGCGCAGCTCGGCGAGCCGTGGGCTGCTCGATTCGCTGCGATAGCGCAGGGCGCAATAGAGCTCGGTGATTTGCTGCACCCTGGCCGCCAGCTCCGGCCGGGCGGCGCTCACGCGGTGTGCGTAGTCCCGGGGCCCTTCACTGGGATGGGGGGGGAGGCCGCCGCGGGCAAGCTTGCGGCAGTACCGCTGGTAGAGGCGCAGGCTGGGGTCCCGGGGTTGACGGCGTCGTTCATGGAGCAGGTACAGGCCCAGCAGCAAGAGGGTGCCGCCCAGCAGCAGCGCCAGGGCGCCGGCCATGCGCCGCCAGTCATCGAGGCCCACGCGACCGAGCAATTGACGCTGCAGCCGCGGGCCGTAGGCGATGACCCACTGGTTCCATCGATTGTCGAGCAGGTCCAGTTGCAGGCGGAAGCGGCGCAGCAGCCCGCCATCGCCCCGGGCCATGGCCGGCACCGGCTCGCCCGCGCCCAAGGCCTCGCCCAGGCCCCATTCCACCCGGTCCGGGGCGACGAAACCGGTGGGATCCACCCGCACCCAGCCCCGGCCTTCCAGCCAGACTTCGGCCCAGGCATGGGCATCGGACTGGCGCACGATCATGTAATCCCCCGAGGGGTGGGGTTCGCCGCCCTGGTAGCCGGTGACGATGCGGGCGGGCACGCCGGCGGCGCGCATCAGTACGGCGAAGGCGCCGGCATAGTGCTCGCAGAAGCCGCGGCGGGTGTCGAAGAGGAATTCGTCCACCGGGTCGTCGGGGAGCCGGGGCGGAGTGAGGGTGTAGTGAAACTCGCGCTGGCGGAACCATTGTTCGGCCAGGCGGACAATCTGCCCGTCGTTGTCGCTTTGCGCGCGCCACTGCCCGGCCAGGGCCCGGGCCTGGGGGTGGGCGCCCGGGGGCAGTTCCCGGTAGCGATCCAGGTGTCGTTCCGCGGCGGACGGCGCGAGGCGGTAGTCCAGCCAGGAGTGCATCCGGTAGGCGGTCAGCTCCCGCACCGGCTCATCGCTGCGCAGCTCGTAGTGGGCATTCAGGGCGCTGCCGGCGGGGGTGTCGCCGGGCAGGTCCAGGGCGAACAGCCAGCGCTGGTCATGGGGTTGCAGGGTGACGGTGTAGCGGCTGGGCCGGCCGGTGCCGAGCAGGGCCGGCGGGGTGGGGGGTACTTCCCCGGGCCGCCAGCTGCGCCCATCGTAGTTGGCGAAGACCAGGCCGCGCCAGTAGCGCGCGGCGTGGGGCGGCGGCTCGCCCTCGAAGCTTGCCCGAAAGGCCACCGCGTCGGATTGACTGAGCTGGCTGATGCTGCCCGGGCTCATGCTGTCGCTGAGCCCCGTCGTGCCGGCGTAGGCATCCTCGGGCAAGCCCCACAGCGGCCCGGCAATGCGCGGGAACAACACGAACAGTATCAGCATGATGGGCAGTGCCTGCAGCAGCAGGGTGAGGCTCAGTCTGGCCTGCCGGCGCAGATCCCGGGTGGGGGTGGGACGACCGGTGCTGACCAGCAAGGTGGTCACCGCCCAGGCCACCAGCATCATGTAGCCCGCGGTGAGCAGGGACTGGGAGTAGAGGAACTGGGTGACGATCAGGAAAAGGGCCAGGTACAGCAGCACCTGGGTGTCCCGGGGGCGGCGCATTTCCAGCAGCTTCAACGCGGTCATGGCGGAGAGCAGGGCGGTGCCGGCATCCCGCCCCAGGATGCTGCCGTAGCTCAGGTACACCCCCAGGGTCATCAGCACGGTGAGCAGGATGCGCAGCCAGGCGGGCGGCAGGGGTTCGCCGCGCAGGGCGAGGCGCAGCCGCCACAGGCCGATCAATACCACGGTGGCGCTGAGCCAGGGCGGGATGCGCAACAGATGTGGCGCCAGTACGGCGGCCAGGGTAAGCAGCAGGGCCCCGAGCACCGGGTTGGGCAGCAGAAAATCCCGCCCCAGGGGTGGTGTGGCCGTACTCATGCCGGGTACTCCGCCAGCGCCCGCAGGCAGCGTCGGTAGTGTGTTTCACCGCACCCCGGGGGGAGGCTGAGCCCGGGCAGGCGCAGCCCGTAGCGTTGTCCGCGCCGCTCGGCCTCCAGCACCCAGCGACACAGCCGCGACAGGCGTGCCTCGGTATCGGCTAGCCCCACCTGGTCCCAGTCCAGCCACAGTTCGCCGGCGGCCTCGCCGGTGAACTGCTTGGTCTGGGGCTGCTCGCCCCGGGCCACGGTGCGCCAGGCGATGCGTTTGGGCGAATCGCCGGCTCGATAGCGCCTCAGGCCGCCGAAATCCTCCTCGCCGGCACCGTTGTGCTGCCCCTGGCCCTGCTGGCCGGAGGCCGCTGGCGTCGGGCCGCCGGCGGCCTCCGGTGCCGGATACACCAGACAGGACCAGTCCGGGTCCAGCCAGGACCAGGCGCGAAACAGGCCGCCCGGATAGCGGGTCGCCAGACTGATACGCCCCGGGCGCAGTCGGCCGCGCCGGGGCGCGGGAATCGGCAGGACGACGCTCCCCTGGTCCCGGCCGTCCAGGTCCACGTGCACCGGGTGGTCCTTGCCATGGCGCAGCTCCAGGGCGGGTCTGGGCCGGCTCAGGGGGTTCTCCAGGTGCAGGGGGAAACGCGCCTGTTGCCCGGCGAACACCGGTTCCGCCTGCCCCGGGCGTATCAGCAGACCGTTCAGGTTGCGGAACGTGTGCAGGATCATCACCAGCGCCAGGCCGGTGAGCAGGAAGGTGAACAGATAGCCCATGCTGTTGTTGTAGTTGGCCGAACCCAGCCACATGACCAGCAACAGCAGCGCGTAGACCAGCCCGGCGCGACTGGGCAGGATGTAGATGCGGCGATAGGGCAGCTCGATGAGTTGGCTGCCCGCCGACAGCCCCTTGAACAGATGCTTGCGCAGCAAGCCGTTGAGCGTGCTCATCAGGGAATGGCCACCTCGTCCAGCAGGCGCGCCCCTTCACCCGGGGCATGCTCCTCGCCGGCGCTCAGGCGGTGTTCCGCCACCGGCGCGAACACCGCCTGCACATCCTCGGGCAGCACCGCGTCACGTCCGTCGATCCAGGCCCAGGCCCGCGCCGCGCGCAGCAGGGCAAGCCCCGCCCGGGGCGAGAGCCCATGTCGGTAACGCCCGCAATGGCGGCTGTGCTCCAACAGCGCCTGCAGGTAATCCAGCAGCGCCTCCGAACAGTGCACGCGGCCCGCCTCGTGCTGGGCCGCCAGCAGCTCCCGTGGCGAGAGCACCGCCGGGAGGTCCCGGATCAGGCCGCGCCGCTCGGCGCCGGCGAGCAGCGTGCGCTCCGCCGCGCGGTCCGGATAGCCCAGGCTGATGCGCATGAGAAAACGGTCCAGCTGGGATTCGGGCAGGGGGAAGGTGCCCAGCTGGTTGTCGGGGTTCTGGGTGGCGATGACGAAAAAGGGCTGGGGCAGGGCGCGGGTTTCCCCCTCCAGGGTCACCTGCTGCTCTTCCATGGCTTCGAGCAGCGCGCTCTGCGCCTTGGGGGTGGCGCGGTTGATCTCGTCGGCGAGGATGAGTTGATGAAACACCGGACCGGGATGAAAGCGAAAGGCGCCGGTATCGCGCTCGTACACCGAGGCACCGAGGATGTCCGAGGGCAGCATGTCGCTGGTGAACTGGATGCGCTGAAAATCCAGCCCCAGCAACTGGGCCAGGGTGTGGGAGAGGGTGGTCTTGCCCACCCCAGGCAGATCCTCGATCAGCAGGTGGCCGCGGGCGAGCAGGCAGCTCAGCGCCAGGCGCAGCTGCGGCTGCTTGCCAAGAATGACCTCTCCGGCCTGATCGAGGAAGCCGCGGATCTGTGCGTGCATGCGGGGTCCTTGTGGGAGTTGTTCGGCCCATATTGGCCTTTATCAAAGGCTGTTAACAGCTCCCCGGTACGATCTGGGCGTACTCCAGGGCAAGCACAAGGACCGCGGCATAGCCCGGCGGGTTCGTGACCCTGTGCCGGGCCAATGTGGATTGCATCGGCACCGAGCACGGCGTAGTGCGACGGCTCCTGCCAGGGAAGAGGGGCGTTACGATCCGCAGGCAATAGAAAGGTTCATCGCGGGTTGGCGGGAGAATCTGAAATGAAAACAGAAGCTGGCGCTGTGGCTCCGGTCTTGTGCCAACCGGCTGGGTCAGGGTGGGGCTTTCCGGGTTCCACGTCTTGGTCCCGGGCTGCGCCCGGGACTCCCCTGTGCTCCTCGGCCCGGGCGGCGCTCCGCGAACTCGCTACGCCTGCGGCTCCGCTCAGACAGCGCTCCGCTCATTTCCGCCCGGCCCTGCGGTGCTCGGCGGCGCCGACGAACCCGGAAAGCCCCACCCTGACCCGGTTCCCAATGGCTGGTGGAGCGTCCACCGGAGCGTGAAGGCCCTGGGGCGGGTACGGCCGGCGGTGGCCGTCGATGCAGCCGAGCATCGCAGCCGGAAGGGGATCAGCGAGCAGCTTGTTTGAGCGTAGCGAGTTTGCTGCTCGCCCCC
>NZ_WHIW01000019.1 GCF_009295635.1 Alkalilimnicola sp. S0819
GCCCAAAAGGGGCGGATCGGGGCCGAAATGGCGTAAAAACACCGTATTCAGGGCCAAAAACGGCCCGAGCGGTCATGTTTTGAGCAATTTGTGCTGGATCGCTGATTTGATCAGCGCTTCCCTAAGCCCCCAACCGCGGCGGGTCCGTGTTCGCGCGGGCGACACGGTGCTCGCCGACACGACCCGCGCCATGGAACTGCGCGAAGGCGGTTACCCGCCGCGCCAATACCTGCCGGCGGAGGATGTACGCCTGGACCTGCTCACCTCCTCCAACACCGTGACCCACTGCCCCTACAAGGGCGACGCCCGCTATTACTCCTTCGGTGGTCGGACGGATATCGCCTGGCGATACGATCAGCCGCCTGCCGAACTCCAGGCCATTGCCGGCCGGATCGCCTTCTACCGGGTCGAGCTGGATTGAGCGTCATCGCCTGCGAGGCCGCGCAGGCGTTACCATGGTCGGATCTCCCGCACGCCACAGCCCGGAGCGCCGATGTTTCCCGAGTTCACCCTCCGTTACAGCAGCTTGCCGGAGCGCTTCTACGCCCCCGCCGAGCCGGACTCCGCCCATCAGCCGCGGCTCATCGCCTTCAACCGGGCGCTCGCCGAGGAACTGGGCTTCGATCTGGCCGCCTGGCCCGGTGACGAGGAGGCGGCGGCGCTGTTCGCCGGTAACCGGTTGCCGCCCGGCGCCCAGCCCATCGCCCAGGCCTACGCCGGCCACCAGTTCGGCAACTTCGTCCCGCAGCTGGGCGATGGCCGCGCGCTGCTGCTCGGCGAAGTCACCGACCGGGCCGGGCGGCTGCGGGATATCCAGCTCAAGGGCTCGGGCAGTACCGTCTTTTCCCGGGGCGGGGACGGCCGCGCGCCGCTGGGGCCGGTGTTGCGAGAATACCTGGTCAGCGAAGCCATGCATCGGCTGGGCGTGCCCAGCACCCGGGCCCTGGCGGCGGTGAGCACGGGGCAGGGCGTGGTGCGCGAGCGCCTGCTGCCCGGCGCGGTGCTCACGCGCGTCGCCGCCAGTCACATCCGGGTAGGCACCTTCGAGTACTTCGCCGCCCGCGGCGATCAGGAGGCCCTGGCGCTGCTGGTGGAGCACGTCATAGCCCGGCATTACCCGGAACTGGCGGAGCGGCCCGCAAGCGAACGACCCTTGGCACTGCTGGAAGCCGTGCAGCGGCGCCAGGCCGCCTTGGTGGCCCGTTGGATGGGGCTGGGTTTCATCCACGGGGTGATGAACACCGACAACACCGCCATTTCCGGTGAGACCCTGGATTACGGCCCCTGTGCCTTCATGGAGGCCTACGACCCGGCCACGGTGTTCAGCGCCATCGACCAGCAGGGCCGCTATGCCTACGGCAATCAGCCACAGATCATGCAATGGAACATGGCCCGCTTCGCCGAGACCCTGCTGGGGTTGATGGACGAGGACCCGCAACGGGCGATCGAACAGGCCACCGCGGTGATCGAGGCCTTCCCGTCGCAGTACCGGGAGGCCTGGTTGGGTGTAATGCGTGACAAGCTCGGCCTGGGAGGCGGATGGGTGGAAGATGCCGCGCTCGCCGAGGACTTTCTGCAAGCCCTGCGCGCCGGCGGCGCGGATTTCACCCTGAGCTTCCGCCTGCTCGCCGATTGTGCCGCATCCTCCGCCGCGGACGAGGCGCTGCTGGCCCTTTGCCCGCAGGATGCCGAGCCGCTGCGGGCCTGGTTGCCGCGCTGGCGCGAGCGGCTGGTGGCGGACGCCGGCGATCCGGAAGGCCGGGCAGGGCGCATGCGCCGGACCAACCCGCTGTATATTCCCCGCAACCATCAGGTGGAACGGGTGATCCAGGCGGCGCAGAAGGACGACTACGCACCGTTTGAGGCCCTGCGCGCTGTACTGGCCGCGCCCTTCGAGGAGCAAGCCGGCCTGGAGGCTTACGCCCTGCCGGCCCGAGCCGAAGAGCAGGTGGTCCGCACCTTCTGCGGTACCTGAGCGGGTCATGCTAGGCTCTGTGTCCACACAACCCTGAAGGGGCGGCTCATGGCCGCAATTGTTCCCCGCCCAGGAACAATTGCGGCCATGAGCCGCCCCTTCAGTGGATTAACCCTTGATTCAGGAGAATACCGATGAGCCGACAGTGGAAGGTCTATCTTTCCGGCGAGATTCACACCGACTGGCGTGAGCAGATCATGGACGGCTGCCGGAAGGCAGGCCTGGATATCCGATTCGACGCCCCGGTTACCGACCATGAGGCCAGCGACCTGTGTGGTGTGCGTATCCTCGGCGAGGAAGAGAAGAAATTCTGGGAAGATCGCAAGGGCGCCGGCGTGAACGCCATCCGCACCCAGACCCTTATCCGCGAGGCGGACGTGGTGGTGGTGCGTTTCGGCCCCAAGTACAAGCAGTGGAACGCCGCCTTCGATGCCGGCTATGCCTCGGCCTTGGGCAAGGCGCTGATTACCCTGCATGACGAGGAACACAACCACGCCCTGAAAGAGGTAGACGCCGCCGCCCTGGCCACGGCCGCCGAGCCCGCCCAGGTGGTCGAGATCCTGCAATACGTCATGGGCGCCTAGCCCCGAGACGGCGCGATCCCTTGAGCACCCGAGCCACCGCCCCGACCCGCCTGGAGCAGCTGTGGCTGGCCGAAGCCGTGCGCCTCACCGAGGCGCACGCCGGTCTGCTGGACGATGGCGAGGCGAACCGTCGGGCCCGGGCGGCGGGCGGTGATCTGCAGGCGCGCATCCTTTGCCGCGCTCAGGTTCTGGGCGAGCGCGACGGGCTGCTGGCGGCGCTGCGACAGTGGCGCCAGGGGAGCGCGCTCGCCTTGTTGCTCCTGCTCGCCTTCGCGGTGTTCTCCGGCGCGACCCTCGCCTTCGCGGCGCTGGGAGATGGCGGATACCCGGTGAACGTGTTCTGGGCCCTGGGTAGCCTGCTGGGGCTCAATCTGGTCAACCTGCTGCTCTGGTTCGCGAGCCTGCATGGCGGTGGCGGCGCGGGCGTGCTCGGTGGGCTGTGGCTGCGCGCCAGCGCCTGGCTGGCGCGGGAGGGGCGCGCCGCTCACCTGGGCCCGGCCTTGGCAAGCCTGCTGGGCCGGGCCGGGCTGGCGCGTTGGGGCTTCGGGCTGCTGGTGCAGGGTTTCTGGTGCCTGTTGTTGCTCTCCGCCTTGTTCAGTCTGTTGCTGCTGTTCTCCGCGCGCAGTTACACCTTCACTTGGGAGACCACGCTGTTGTCCGTGGAGGACTTCATCGTCTTTACCCGTGTGGTAGGCAGCCTGCCGTCCTGGCTGGGCTTTCCGCTGCCGGATGCCGAGGCCGTGCGGAGCATCGGGGCAGGCGGCGGGGCAGGCGAGGCCGCGCGTCAGGCCTGGGCCGGCTGGTTGCTGGGGGCCCTGTTCTGCTTTGGCTTCATGCCGCGCTTGCTGCTGCTGATGATCTGCTACTGGCCCTGGCGGCGGGGACTCGCCCGTCTGGGGCTGGATCTGTCCCTGCCCGAGTACCGATTGCTGCGAGATCGGCTCGACTCGGGCAGCACCCGGCTGGGTGTCAGCGACCCGGCGCCCGCCTGGGCGGCTTCCAGGCCCGCCATTGACGCTGGCCCGGCGGGCGAGGGGGCGGTCATGCTGGCGGTGGAACTCGGCACCGATCTGCCCTGGCCGCCGACGCCGTCGGCCGCTGCGCTGGATGCCGGCCGTGCGGATAGTCGCAGCCAGCGGCGAGCGCTGCTGGAGGCCTTCGCCCGACATCCGCCGGCACGGCTGTTGATCGCCTGCGACCCTCGTCGCTCGGTGGACCGAGGCACCCTCGGCTTCATTGCCGAGCTGGCCCGTTCGGCGCAGGCGAGCCGGGTGTGGTTGCTGACGCGGCCGGCGGACACATCGCCCGGGCGTCGGCAGGAGTGGCTCGAGGCCTTGCAGGCGCTGGGGCTGGAGGTGGCGGAGGCGCTGCCCATGGACTGGCTGGGAGCCGCCCATGACTGAGCCGGGCCGCGGCGCGGTGGTGGATCTGGCGGTGGTGGGGCACACCAATGTGGGCAAGACTTCGCTGCTGCGCACCCTGACCCGCAACGAGCGCTTTGGCCAGGTGTCGGCGCGGGCCAGCACCACCCGCCATGTGGAGGCCGCCGGCTTGCAGGTGGACGGGGAGACCCTGCTGCGCCTGCACGACACACCCGGGCTGGAAGATGCCATGGCCTTGCTGGATTACCTGGACCAGCTCAAGGCGCCGGGGGAACGGCCGGACGGTCCGGCCTGGCTGCGGCGCTTTCTCGACGGGCCGGAAGCCCGCGGTCGCTTCGAGCAGGAAGCGAAGGTTATTCGCCAACTGCTGGCCTCCGACGCCGGGCTTTACGTCATCGACGCCCGGGAACCGCTGCTGCCGAAATATCTGGATGAACTGGAAGTGCTGGCGCTGTGTGGCAAGCCGATATTCGCCCTGCTCAATTTCGTCGCGGCGCCCGAGGCTGATGCCCGCGCCTGGCGGGAGGGTTTGGCGCGGCGGGGCCTGCACGCCTCGCTGTCGTTCGATTCGGTGACCCCGCCGCTGGATGGCGAGCAGCGGCTCTACCAGAGTCTGGCGCTGATGCTGGAGCATGCCGCGCCCCAGCTGCGCCGCCTTGCCCGGGACCGCGCGGAGCAGGCCGTAGCGCGACGCCACAGCGCCCGCCATCTGGTGGCCGAGCTGCTCATTGACGTGGCGGCTCTGCGGCGCCGCGTGCCCCCGCAAGCGTCCGCGGTTGAAGCGGCGCTGGGCGAACTGCGCGATCAGGTGCGCGGCCGTGAGCAGGCTTGCGTCGACGCCCTGTTGCGCCTGTATCGCTTCAGCGCCACCAAGACCGCCGGGGAGGAATTGCCTCTCTCCCGAGGGCGTTGGGACGAGGATCTGTTTCATCCGGACACGCTCAAGGCCTTCGGCTTGGGCATTGGTGGCGGCGCGATGGCCGGAGCGGCCGCGGGGGTCGGCTTTGATCTGATGACGGTGGGTGCGAGCTTGGGCACGGGCACCCTGACCGGTGCGCTGCTCGGGGGTGGTGCGGAGGCGGCCAGGCGCTTGGGCGCAGGGGCCTTGGGCAAGCTGCGGGGCGAGCGGGTGTTGAGCGTTGAAGACCCGGTTCTGCGGGTGCTGGCCTTGCGCCAGCAGGCCCTGCTCCGGGCGTTGGAGGCACGCGGCCATGCCGCCCAGGGCGCGCTGGCCGTGCCCCCGCCGGCCGCCGACGAGCGCTGGCGGCAGGGGCGACTGCCGGCGCCGCTCAAGCGCGCCAGGGCCCATCCGCAATGGTCTTCGCTGAGCGCCGCGCCGCGGCTCGAGCAGCGAGAGCGTCAGGCCCAGGTACAGGCATTGGCGGAGCATCTGTTCGCCGCGGAGTAGGCCCTTGAGTATCGTCAGCGAACTGCCCCGCGAGGGTGCCACCCTCTTCGTCGTTCTGTCCCGGCTGGCCGCCCGGCACAACCCGTACGCCCCCTCCCGCTACAAACCCTCCATTCAGCGCACCCTGGCCGCCGGCTTGCCCAGGGCGGCGGTGCGTCCGCGGCAAGGGGTCGCTTTTCAGCAGGCCGAACGAGACCATTTATGCGCCCATCCGCCAGGCTACGCTTTGAATTCAGCCCCGCCGCCGGCACTTTTTAGTCACTTGCTGGAATACAGCCGGATCAGCGATGAACCGCACACGCGGCTCACCGAGCGACGGGCGCGCGGGAGCGGCGGCGCCACCACTCCCGCGTCCGTGTTCTCCCGACACCTCCCGGTGGCGCGCTGGCTGCGCGCCTGCTTTGCCAAGGATGGCCACACTCCAACGCGCGCGGCCGCCACGCTGCGCGCCCTGTGAGGGAGCCCATGAGTTTCGCCATAGAGACCCGCAATCTTCAGAAGTGTTTTGCCGGTACGCCCGCGGTGGCGGGGATCGATCTGGCGGTGAAAGCCGGAACGGTCTACGGCTTGCTCGGCCCCAATGGGGCGGGCAAGACCACCACCGTGCGGATGCTGGCTACCCTGCTCAAGCCCGACGGGGGCGAGGCCCGGGTGTTGGGCCATGACGTGGTGCGCGAGGCGGCCAGGGTGCGGGCCCGGGTGAGTCTGACCGGGCAGTATGCCTCGGTGGACGAGGATCTTACCGGGCGCGAGAACCTGATCCTGGTGGCCCGACTGCTGGGCTTCGGTTGGCGCGCGGCGCGCCGGCGGGCCGCGGAACTGCTGCAAGCCTTCGCCCTGGAGGAAGCCGCCAAGCGCCAGGTGCGCCACTACTCCGGGGGCATGCGCCGACGCCTGGACATCGCCGCCAGCCTGGTGGTGCGCAGCGAATTGCTGTTCCTGGACGAGCCCACCACCGGTCTGGACCCCCGCAGCCGCAACCAGGTCTGGGAACTGGTGCGCGAGATCGCCGCCCAGGGCACCACCGTGCTGCTCACCACCCAATACCTGGAGGAGGCCGATCGGCTGGCCCAGCGTCTGGGCGTGATCGACCAGGGCCGGCTGATCGCCGAGGGCAGCAGCCGGGAGCTGAAGGCCTCGGTGGGCGGGCATCGCCTGCATGTGCGCCTGCAGGATCCGGCGCAGCAGGAGGCGGCCCGGGCCCTGCTCGCCGACGCGCTGGGCGAGCCGGCGCAGGATGGGGAACAGGCCGGCAGCCTGCTGGTGCGGGTGAATCGCGACCAGGATCTGCCCCGGGCCCTGGCCGCCCTGCAGGCGCGTCAGCTGGGGCTGGCGGAATTCTCCCTGGCCCAGCCCAGCCTGGACGACGTCTTCTTCGCTCTCACCGGCCACGGTACCCAGGCCCCCGGCTCGGAGGCGCCCAGACCATGAAGACCGGGAAAACCCCAAGAGTCTTGAGCCACGCCGGGCGGCCGCCACCACCGGGTGTCGGGGCGGCGGTGCTGACCCTGGGCTGGCGGGCCCTGCTCAAGATCAAGCATGTACCCTTTCAGCTCTTCGACGTGGCGGTCTTTCCCATCATGATGACCGTGCTGTTCACCTACCTGTTCGGCGGGGCCCTGGCCGGTTCCACCGCGGCCTATCTGCAATTCCTGCTGCCGGGGATCGTGGTGCAGACCATCGTGTTTCTCACCGTCTACACCGGTATGGGCTTGAACACCGACATCCAGAAAGGGTTGTTCGACCGTTTCCGCTCCTTGCCCATCTGGCAGCCCGCGCCCATCGTGGGGGCCCTGCTGGGGGATCTGCTGCGCTACTCGCTGGCCGGGGCGGTGGTGATGGTGGTTGGCCTGATTCTGGGTTATCGCCCCGAGACCGGCCCGGCGGGGGTGGTGCTGGCCATCGCCCTGATGCTGGTCTTCGCCTCGGCCCTGTCCTGGCTGTGGATCATTCTGGGTTTGCTGGTGCGCACGCCGGAATCCGTGATGACCACCAGCTTTTTGGTGCTCTTCCCGCTTACCTTCGTGAGCAACGTCTTCGTGGACCCGGCCACCATGCCCGGCTGGTTGCAGGCGGTGGTGGCGGTGAACCCGGTCACGCACCTCACGGATGCCGCCCGTGGCCTGATGAACGGCGGCTTGCGCGTCGAGGCTGTAGGCTGGGTGTTGCTGGCCTCGGCGTTGATCACCCTGGTGTTCGCGCCCATCGCCATGCGGCTGTACTACCGGGAGCGATGAGATGATGGAATTCGAGTTTCACACCGTACCCTCGGTGCTGATGGAATACGGCTTGTCTCGGCGTCTGGGCGAAGTGCTGGCGCCGCGGTTCGCGCCGGGCCGCCTATGCCTGGTGACCGACCGCTTCCTGCACCGCAGCGGCCTGTTGGATCCGGCGCTCACCAGTCTGCACGAGGCAGGTTTCGCGGTGCAGATCATCGACGAGGTGGTGGCCGACCCTCCCGAGGCCGTGGTGTTGGCCGCCGCGAGGCGGGCGCGAGCCCACCGTGCGGAGCTGGTGCTGGGGCTGGGGGGCGGTTCGTCCATGGATGTGGCGAAGCTCATCGCCGTGCTGGCCGGTTCCGGGCAGCCGCTGTCGGACATGTACGGAGTAGGGCGGGTGCGCGGCCCGCGCCTGCCCCTGGTGCAGATGCCCACCACCGCCGGCACCGGTTCCGAAGTCACACCCATCGCCATCGTTACCACCGGGGCGACCACCAAGGCCGGGGTGGTTTCCCCGCGGTTATACGCGGATCTGGCCCTGCTGGACGCGGAACTCACCCTGGGCCTGCCGGCCGAGGCCACCGCCGCCACCGGCATGGACGCCATGGTGCACGCTATCGAGGCCTATACCAGCCGGCTGCGCAAGAACCCCGTCTCGGACATGCTCGCCCGTCAGGCCCTCGAACTGCTCAGCCGGAACCTGCTGCCCGCCTGCCGCGATGGCGCGGACCGCGAGGCTCGGGAAGGCATGTTGCTGGGCGCCATGCTCGCCGGCCAGGCCTTCGCCAACGCGCCGGTGGCGGCGGTGCATGCTCTGGCATACCCGCTGGGGGGGATCTTTCACATCGCCCATGGTTTGTCCAATGCGCTGGTGCTGCCCCATGTGCTGCGCTTCAACCTGCCCGAAACCGCGCCGCTCTACGCGGAGTTGGCGGGCCTGGTGGTGCCGGGCTGCGCCGGCGGCGTGGCGGCCCGGGCCGAAGCGCTTATCGTGGGGCTGGAGGAGCTGGCCGCGCAGGCGGGTATTCCCCGCAGCCTGCGTGCGCTGGAGATCACCCGGGAGGATCTGCCGCGCCTGGCCGCCGACGCCATGGGGCAGACCCGTCTGCTGGTAAACAACCCGCGGGAGCTCAACGAGGCCGATGCCTTGGCGATCTATACTCGGGCCTGGGATTATCCCATCTGAGATCGGGACCGGCGCGGCCCCCCGCTTGCGGTGCGCCGCCGTCGGCGTCACGCTGCCGGTCGACGTTTCCTAGCCATCAACGCCGAGAAGGACTTCATGAGTACTCAGACCCTTGCCGTGTATTCCCGTCGCCTGTCGCTGCTGGCCGTGCTGCTCCTGACGCTGGCACTCAGCGGTTGCGGCATCAACAACATTCCCGGTTACGACGAGCAGGTGAAGGCCGCCTGGGGCCAGGTGGAGAATCAGTATCAGCGCCGGGCCGATCTGGTGCCTAATCTGGTGGAGACCGTGAAGGGCTTCGCCGCCCAGGAGCAGCAGGTGCTCACCGAAGTGGTGGAGGCACGCTCCCGGGCGACCGCCATCCAGCTGGACGTTTCGGACCTGGAAGATCCGCGGCAGCTCGCCCGCTTCGAGCAGGCCCAGAGCCAGCTTGGCGGCGCGCTGAGCCGGCTGATGGCGGTTTCCGAGCGCTACCCGGAGCTGCGCTCCAGTCAGAACTTCCTCGCCCTGCAGTCCCAGCTCGAAGGCACCGAAAACCGCATCGCGGTGGCGCGCCGGGACTACATCCAGGCGGTGGAGCGCTATAACCGGGAAATCCGCACCTTCCCCGGCCGCATCTGGCACAGCCTGCTCTACAGTGATCTGGAACTGCGTGAGAGCTTCCAGGCCACCAGCCCCGACGCCGAGCAGGCCCCCGAGGTGAAGTTTTGATTCGGCGCCTCAGCCCCAGCGCCGCGGCGTTGCTGACCCTGGTGCTGGGGCTCTTTGCCGCTCTGGCCCAGGCGCAGCCAGAGTTCCCGCCGCTCACCGGCCGGGTGGTGGATCGGGCCGAGTTGCTGGATCGCGCCACCGAGGAAATGCTCAGCCAGCGATTCGCCGCCCATGAACAGGCCACCGGCGAACAGCTGGTGGTGGTGACCCTGGAGGATCTGCAGGGCTACCCCATCGAGGACTACGGCTATCAGCTGGGCCGACACTGGGGCATCGGTCAGGCGGGTGAGGACAACGGCGCCCTGTTGATCGTGGCGTTGACCGAGCGGCGAGTGCGTATCGAAGTGGGGTACGGCCTGGAGGGGCGACTCACCGACGCCCGCTCCTCGCTGATCATCAACCGCTACATCACCCCGGCCTTCAAACAGGGTGATTACACCGCCGGCATCGTCAATGGCGCACTGGCCATGCTGCAGGTGCTGGGCGGGGAGGAGCTGGCCGAAAGCGCCACCCCAAGCGGGGGCGAGCAGAGGGGGGGCGGGCGCCCGCCCGCGCTGTTCTTCCTGCTGGTGTTCTTCATTCTCCCGCTGCTCTTCGGGCGCGGCGGCGGGCGGGGCCTGCTCGGTGCCGTGCTGCTGGGTTCTGCCTTGAGCCGCAGCGGCCACCGGGGCGGCGGTTTCGGTGGTGGCGGCTTCGGCGGGGGCGGTTTTGGTGGCGGAGGCGGCGGCTTCGGGGGCGGTGGCGCCTCGGGCGGCTGGTGAGCGAAGGAAAGGATCGAGCAGATGACTTTGTTGAGTGAACAGGAGCAGCGGCGGGTCGCCGAGGCCATCCGGCTGGCCGAGCAAAACACCGATGCCGAACTCGTCACAGTGCTGGCCCGCAGCGCCGACGACTACACCTATATCCCGCTGCTCTGGGCGGGGCTGCTGGCGCTGGTGCTGCCCGGGGCGATCAATTACCTGCCCGGCTGGCTCAATGCCCAGTGGCTGGCCCTGCTGCAGTGGGGCCTGTTCATCGTGCTGGCGCTGCTGTTCCGGCTGCCGCCCCTGGCCGCGCGGCTGATTCCCCGTGCGGTGCGCCACTGGCGTGGGGCCAATATGGCCCGCCGGCAATTCCTGGAGCAGGGTCTGCACCACACGGCCGGGGCCAGCGGGGTGCTGATCTTCGTCTCCGAGCTGGAACACTACGTGGAGATTCTGGTGGACCGGGGCGTTGCCGAGCGGGTGGAGGACGCGGTCTGGGAGCGGATCGTGGCGGAGTTCACCGCGCGGGTGCGCGCTGGGCGTACGGCCGAGGGATTCATCGCCTGCATAGAGGCCTGCGGCGAACAGCTGCGCCAGGCCTTGCCCGCCACCCATGACCGGGACGAGCTGCCCAATCATCTGGTGATCCTGGATTAGGCCCGGCGGCGCGGGCCATCCAGCGGCCTATTGCTCGAATTCCGACCCAGGCTCGAAGCAGCGCATGCCAGTCAGCTCCTGAACGTGCGCAGCCGCTACCGTGCCGCACCACCCGCGCCTGGGTCAGCATTCCCGCCCTTGCCTGTGCCGCCCTCATTTCGGATGATCGCCAAAGACCAGCAAACACAAAGGCGACAGCGATGGCGAGTATCGAGCTACAGGGCCTTCTTCATCACTACGACTATCGTCCCGGGCCGCGGGGCACGGTGGTGCTGAGCAACGGCATCATGAGCCCGCTGGAGTCCTGGGACGGGCTAGTGGAGCCGCTGCAGCGCCTGGGTTACGGCGTGTTGCGCTGGGAGTACCGGGGGCAGTGGCGTACCGCGCGATCCTCCGCCCCGTTCGGGTTCGCCGATATCGCCGCCGATCTGGCTGCCCTGCTGGATGCGCTGCAGATCGAGCAGGCACACCTGTGCGGCACCAGCTATGGGGGGTTCGTCAGCATGCGCTTCGCCGTCGATTACCCGGCGCGTACCCGCTCGCTGCTGGCCCTGACCACCGCGGCCTGCTTCACGCCGGTGGCACGGCGCATCGTGCGCAACTGGCACGATTTCGCCGCCGCCGGCGATGTGGCGGCCATGTACAGTGGCATGGCGCCGGATCTGTTCTCGCCGCGGGTGTTGAGCGAAGCCGCGGCGCTGATCAACACCCGGGGCGAGGGCATGGTGCGTGCCACCGCGGCGCTGCCCGATTTCATGCCCGGACAGCACGATCTGTACAAGGCCAACTTCCGGGAGTTCGCCGAGCAAGGTCTGGTACCGGAGTTGCCTCGCATCCAATGCCCCACCACGGTAGTCAGTGGCGAGCTGGACAGGCTCTATCCGCCGGAATGCAGCCGCCTGATCGCCGAGCACGTCCCGGGCGCCGAGCACCTGGTGGTGGCCGAGGCGGGGCACGCCCTGGTGTTCGAGCAGCCGCATACCGTGACTATGCTGCTGGCGGGGCATCTGGCCCGCGCGGAGGCGTACCGCCCATGAGAAAGACCTTCGGCCTGGTGTTGTTGAGTCTGCTGCTGGGTGCCTGTTCCTCGGTCTATTACGGCAGCCTGGAGAAGTTCGGCATCGAGAAGCGGGACCTGCTGGTGGACCGGGTGGAGGACTCCCGGGATGCCCAGCAGCAGGCGCGTGAGCGGTTCGAGTCCGCCCTGGAACAGTTCCTGGCCGCCACCGCTTACGATGGCGGTGAGCTGGAAACGGTCTACCGGACGCTAAAAGGCGAATACCAGGCCAGCGAGGCGGCCGCTCGGGAGGTGGACCAGCGCATTGACGATGTCGCCCGGGTGGCCGAGGATCTGTTCGATGAGTGGGAGCGGGAGCTCGCCCTCTACAGCGATCAGCGCCTGCGCCGGAACAGTGAACGGCGCCTGCGGGAGACCCGGGCACGCTACGGGGAGTTGATGCGCGCCATGGAGCGCGCGGCGTCGCGCATGGAGCCGGTGCTGGCGGTCTTCCAGGACCGGGTGCTGTACCTCAAGCACAATCTCAATGCCAGGGCGATCGCCTCCTTGCGCACCGAGCGCGATGCGGTGCGAGCCGATATACAGCGCCTGATCGAGGACATGAACACGGCCATCGCGGAGGCGAACCGCTTCATTGAGGGCCTGGAAGGGGCTGATTGGCCGGCTGAGTGAGCTAGTACGGGGGCGCAGCCTCTCTCCGGGGGCATCCACGGGTCCGAACGGTGGCGCCGCGGCTCGCGAGGGGCCGGCGCTGTCGCTTCTCCAGCAGGCGGGGTGTGAGCTGGGCGCCTGAGGCCCTTGGGGTCCAAGGGGTGTTTCCCTAGTGCGGCTCCTGGTGAGTGAACACCGGCAGCGACAAATGCCAGCGTATGGCCGCCACCCGCAGGACCAGCACCGTCAGTGCTCCCAGCCAACTGGCCAGGTTGGGGTCTTCCAGCACACGGCCGATCAGCACGACCACCAGCGCGCCGGCAAATCCGGCCGTGGCGTAGAGCTCCTTGCGCAGCACCAGCGGCACCTCGCCACAGAGCACATCGCGGACCATTCCGCCCACCACACCGCTCATCACGCCCATGATCACCGCGATCTCAGGCGCCACCCCCAACGCCAGCGCCTTGCCCGTGCCCAACACCGTGAAGGTGGCGAGCCCCACGGCGTCGGCATAGGGCAGCAGTCGGCGGGGGCGGGCGGCCCAGCGCGCGCCCAGCACCGTGAGCACGGCGGCGACGGTGGCGGCGATCAGGTAGGCCGGGTCGTTCACCCAGAACACCGGCGTCGCCCCCAGGGCCATGTCGCGCAGGGTGCCGCCGCCCAGGGCGGTGACCACCGCGAGCACCAGCACGCCGAAGATATCCATGTTCTTGCGTCCGGCCGCCAGCGCGCCGGTTACCGCAAAGACCATCACACCGAAAAGATCCAACAGGTAAAACATCGCCAGCCCGCAGTGGTTAGCATCGGGCGCACGATAGTGCCTTCATCGCCCCGCGCTGGGAAGCCCTGTGGAGCGCCTGGCGAATCGGCCGCGCCTGGACTAAGGAGGTCGCGCAGTTTCCGCCCGGGAAACCGGATGGCCGCATTGCCCGCCCCCTGGGGCCCGAGACATACCAGGCAGCTGCCGAGGCCCAGGGGAATCGATCAACGTCTTTCGGCCGGGCGCCCCTACGGGGCGCGGAGTGGGCAGGGGGCTTACGCCCCGCCTTCCAGCTTGTCCTGAGTGCGTCGTTCGAAGTCCGAGGCCTCGTGACGCTCGTGGAGTTGCTCCGCCGGCTCGCCCCAGGTGCGATTGACCATGCGCCCCCGCTGCACGGCGGGCCGCTGGTCGATGCGTTCCGCCCAGCGCCGTAGATGGGTGTAGCCGCCCACGTCCAGGAATTCGCCCGCGTCATACAGCCGCCCCAGCGCCAGGGCTCCGTACCAGGGCCAGATCGCCATGTCGGCGATGCTGTACTCGCCGCCCGCCATGTAGTCCTGCTCGGCCAGGTGCCGGTCCAGCACGTCCATCTGCCGCTTCACCTCCATGGCGTAGCGGTTGATGGGGTATTCGTATTTCTCCGGCGCATAGGCGTAGAAATGCCCGAAACCGCCGCCCAGCAGCGGCGCGCTGCCCATCTGCCAGAACAGCCAGCTCAGGCATTCGCTGCGGGCCGTGTCTTCGCCGGGCAGGAAATCACCGAACCGTTCCGCCAGGTACAGCAGAATGGCACCGGACTCGAACACCCGACGGGGCGGGTCCACGCTGTGATCCATCAGGGCGGGAATCTTCGAGTTGGGGTTCACGGCGACAAAGCCGCTGCCGAACTGTTCCCCCTCGGTAATACGGATCAGGTGGGCGTCGTACTCGGCGCCCTGATGGCCCCGGGCGAGTAGCTCCTCCAGCATCACCGTGACCTTGACGCCGTTGGGCGTGGCGAGGGAGTACAGCTGCAGCGGGTGGCGGCCCACCGGCAGCGCCTTTTCATGGGTGGCGCCGGCGATGGGGCGGTTAATACCGGCGAAACGGCCGCCGCTGGCCTGCTCCCACTGCCATACACGAGGGGGGATATAGCTGTCCTGGGTCATGGTCGGGCTTCCTAGGCTGACAGGAAGCCCAGTGCAGCAGGCGTGGGCCGCCAAGGCAAGCCCGGCGCGCGTACCCGGTTGCAGCGCAACACAAGTAACGGGAGAAAAGAAGTGGCGGAATCCCGTACAATGCCCCGGCGAGTTACCCCAATCTGTTAAACCCGGCTCCGCCCGGAGCGGCCAAAAGCCGCTTCAGGCCGAAGGCCCCTGGCTAAACAGCCATGCAAGACGGTGAGATCATGACGAAGACAGCCAATACGATCTATTACACCCTGACCGATGAAGCTCCCGCGTTGGCGACCTGGTCGCTGCTGCCCATCGTGGAGACTTTCACCAGCAAGGCCGGTATTTGCGTCAAGCTCACCGATATCTCCCTCGCCGCTCGCGTGCTCGCCGCCTTCCCCGAAAAACTGCGCGATGACCAGAAGGTGGAGGACGGCCTGGCCTTTCTGGGCGATCTGACCCAGGAGCCCAACGCCAATATCATCAAGCTCCCCAACATCAGCGCCTCCGTGCCCCAGCTCTACGCCTGTATCAAGGAGCTGCGCGCCCAGGGCTACGACGTGCCCGAGTACCCGGAAGAGCCGCGTAACGAGGAAGAGCAGGCCATCCACGATCGTTACGGCAAGGTGTTGGGCAGCGCGGTCAACCCGGTGCTGCGCGAAGGCAACTCCGACCGGCGCGCCCCCAAGGCGGTGAAGAATTTCGTGCGCAAGCACCCCCACAGCATGGGCGTGTGGTCCAAGGCATCCCGCACCCACGCCGATTACATGCGCGGCGGCGATTTCTACTCCGCCGAGCAGTCCTTCACCATGGCCCAGGCCGGCGATGTGCGCATCGAGTTCGTGGACCAGGCCGGCGAAGTCACCCTGAAGAAGAAGCTGCATCTGGAAACCGGCGAGATCTTCGACAGCATGCGCATGAGCTGCAAGGCCCTGCGCGCCTTCTTCGAAGACACCATGGAGGATGCCAAGGAATCCGGCGTGATGTGGTCCCTGCACGTCAAGGCGACCATGATGAAGATTTCCCACCCCATCGTCTTCGGCCATGCCGTGACCGTGTACTACAAGGACGTGTTCGAGAAGTGGGGCGGACTTTTCAAGGAGCTGGGGGTGAATCCCAACAACGGCCTGAGCAGTGTGTTCGAGAAGATCGCCGATCTGCCTCAGTCCCAGCGCGACGAGATCCAGCGCGACATCCTCGCCGTCTACGAGCACCGCCCCGAGATGGCCATGGTGGATTCCTACAAGGGCATTACCAATCTGCACGTGCCCAGCGATGTGATCGTCGATGCCTCCATGCCGGCGATGATCCGCAACGGCGGCAAGATGTGGGGCCCGGACGGCAAGCCCAAGGACGTCAAGGCGGTGATGCCCGAGAGCACCTACGCCAAGATCTACCAGGAGATGATCAACTTCTGCAAGACCAACGGCGCCTTCGATCCCACCACCATGGGCTCGGTGCCCAACGTGGGCCTGATGGCGAAGAAGGCCGAGGAATACGGCTCCCACGACAAGACCTTCGAAGTGGAGGCCGACGGCACCATGCGGGTGATGGACAGCAAGGGCCAGGTGCTGATGCAGCATGACGTGGAGGAGGGCGATATCTGGCGCGCCTGCCAGACCAAGGATGTGGCCATCCGGGATTGGGTCAAGCTCGCCGTGAACCGCGCGCGCGACTCCGACACCCCGGCCATCTTCTGGCTGGATCGCAACCGCCCCCACGACATCGAGCTGATCAAGAAGGTCAACTGCTATCTGCAGGAGCACGATCTCGACGGTCTGGACATTCGAATCCAGACGTACGAGGAAGCCATCCGCCGTACCATGGAGCGTCTGATCCGCGGTCGGGACACCATCTCGGTGACGGGCAACGTGCTACGTGACTACCTCACCGATCTGTTCCCCATCATGGAGCTGGGGACCTCGGCGAAGATGCTCTCCATCGTGCCGATGCTGAACGGCGGCGGCATGTACGAGACCGGCGCCGGTGGCTCCGCGCCCAAGCATGTGCAGCAGGTGCTGGAAGAAAACCACTTGCGCTGGGATTCCCTGGGCGAATTCCTCGCGCTGGCCGTTTCCCTGGACGAGCTGGGCATGAAGCAGGACAACCCTCGGGCGCGTCTGCTGGCCAAGTACCTGGATCAGGCCACCGAGCGGCTGCTGGAAGAGGAGAAATCCCCCTCCCGCAAGACCGGTGAGCTGGACAACCGCGGCAGCCACTTCTGGCTGGGCCTGTATTGGGCGCAGGCCCTGGCCGAGCAGACCGAGGATGCGGAGCTGGCCGCGGAAATCGCGCCCCTGGCCAAGCAGCTCGCGGAGAACCAGCAGAAGATCCTCGATGAAATGAACCAGGTGCAGGGCAAGCCTGCGGAGCTGGATGGTTACTACCATGCGAGCCGCGAGTGCCTGAAGCGGGTCATGCGCCCCAGCAAGACACTCAACGACATCCTCACGGCTACGGCCGGCTAAAGCCTGATCACCCCCGTGGAGTGCTCCGGGGCCGGCCTTTGCGCCGCCCCCGGGGTGCCCGCTCTCAGGGCTTGCGCGGGCGTCAGATCACGCGCCACCCGGTATTCCGCCCGATTGATCCCCCGCCTTCGCCCAAGCCGGACGAGCGGCCCGTTATCGCGACCGCGCGTCCTGGCCCGATGTGAACGGCGGAATCTCACCCGCGCTGCCCGGGGTGTGCACTGGCTGGTAATTTCGGATGTTCGCAGCGGCTGTGGAGCAAAAACCTTCTTCAGGAGAAGGGCTTATCTCAGGCCGCCGCAGCCTGCCCAGGTTCCGGCGCCGGCAAAGGCGGCCGTGATTTTCGCACCGCTGACCACTGCCGTTTCCAGGCGCCGGGCTGCAACTCGGCGCCCGCCGTGCCCGCCGCGCCGTGATGCAAACTGCACAGCGGCCGCCATCACCTGCTAATATGCACGCCTTTGTCGCGTTGGCGAACTGGTTGGCCGTGGTTTTTTGGCGCCGTTCGCCGTGGGCTGGGGAGGTTTAGTGTGAGCGTAAATTTGAACGATTTTCTCGATTTCGTTCGGCAACGAGATCCGGATCAGCCGGAATTTCTGCAGGCCGTGGAAGAGGCCATGCGGAGCATCTGGCCCTTTCTGAAGGAAAATCCCCGCTACCGCGATCAGGCGCTTTTGGAGCGGCTGGTCGAACCCGAGCGGATCATCACCTTCCGCGTGCCCTGGGTGGACGACGCCGGGAATGTCCAGGTCAACCGCGGCATTCGCGTGCAGATGAACAGCGCCATCGGCCCCTACAAGGGCGGGCTGCGCTTTCACCCCTCGGTCAATCTAAGCGTGTTGAAATTCCTCGCCTTCGAGCAGGTGTTCAAGAACGGGCTCACCAGCCTGCCCTTGGGCGGCGGCAAGGGCGGGGCGGATTTCGACCCCAAGGGCAAGAGCGATGGCGAGATCATGCGCTTCTGCCAGGCCTTCATGGCCGAGCTGTATCGCCACATCGGGCACGAGATCGACGTGCCGGCCGGGGACATCGGCGTCGGCCGCCGCGAGATCGGCTACATGTACGGCATGTACAAGAAGATTGCCAACACCTTCACCGGTGTGATTACCGGCAAGGGCTTTGGCTACGGTGGTAGTCGGATACGCCCGGAAGCCACCGGCTATGGCCTCATCTACTTCGTGGCGGAAATGATCAAGCCCCGCTACAACAACCTCGATGGTCTGCGGGTGGCCATCTCCGGCTCGGGCAACGTGGCGCAGTTCGCGGCCGCCAAGGCGCTGGAGTTCGGTGCCAAGGTGATCACCCTGTCCGACTCCCAGGGCACGGTCTACATGCCGGACGGCCTGGACGAGGAGCAGTGGAACGAGCTGGCCGATCTCAAGAACGTGCGCCGCGGCCGGCTGCGGGAGTTCGCCGAGCTCTACGGCTTCGAATTCGCCGAAGGCGAGCGTCCGTGGCGCTACCCCTGTGACATCGCGCTGCCTTGCGCGACGCAGAACGAACTGGACGACCAGGATGCGCTGCGTCTGGTGGAGAACGGCTGCTTCTGTGTCGCCGAGGGCGCCAATATGCCGTCCACCATTGCCGCGGTGGACGTGTTCCAGGCGGCCCGCATCCTCTATGCACCGGGCAAGGCTTCCAATGCCGGCGGCGTCAGCGTGAGCGGGCTGGAGATGAGCCAGAATGCCCTGCGCATGTACTGGACGGACGGCGAGGTGGACGAAAAGCTGCATGCCATCATGCAATCCATCCATCACGTGTGCGCGCACTACGGCGCCTCCGAAGGGGGGTACATCAACTACCTGGATGGGGCCAACATCGCCGGCTTCGTCAAGGTGGCGGATGCGATGTTGGAGCAGGGCGTGGTCTAGTCGCCCGTGGGATCCATATCGGGGTGGCCCGGCACGGCCGCCCTTGATCAACTGTGCGGTGGCATCCTTCAGCCTGTCCGGTGCCGAAGAGGATAACGCCGCGTCGCGCGGGGCCCGCGCCATGAAGCAGGGCACGGTAACCAGGCAGCTGTTGCCGTCGTCGTGTAGCCCGCCGGATTCCATGCGTCATGGTGGGCGCTGTTGATAACAGGCGTGGGATTCGCCACTGAGTATTTCGGCGGCTGGTATCTGGTCACCACCGCCGGCTTTCCGATCTTCTGCGTGGTGCCGGGTACAGCACCGCAGGCAATAATCGCTGTTCCAATCGCCCCTTGCGGGAGCATGTCGCGGCCTCAGAGCAGGGCCGCATCGGCTGTGGCGGCGGCGTCTCCGCGACTGGACGCGGGGTTGGCCGTGAGCGGCACTGTCGCTGGACGGGGCTCAGCGGCGAGGGCCACCAACTGCTGGTGAACGCTCTGCGCTGCCTGCCATTCGGCCGTCGGGCAGCTGGCGGCGTCCAGCGGTGTGCTGGTTGGCGCCCGCAGGCTTTCGGCGCTGGCTTGCAATGCTTCGCTGCGCTGCAGACCCAGGTGCTCGGCGAGCCTCGCGAGCGCCGGCGCGCCGCCGCGCAATAGCTCGTCAAAGTCGACGAAGACCACGTTTTCGGGGCGGGAATTCAAGGCATGGCGGTAGGCTGCCGTCCAGTAGGCGAGCCAGAACCCGGGATCCGGCCGCGACGACCCTGTGCGCCCGTCAAGCCAGCCGTCGAAATTGACAGGCTTGAAGTCGGCCCCGAACTCGAAGTGGCCCAACCAGCGCATGTAGTGCCGGGAGAAGCGATCCTGGCGGTGCTCGCGCAGGAAACGCTCGTGCTGCTGCATCAGCGAAGCCACATGCGCGCCCGGATGGCGAAACGGCACCAGGATGGTGGAACCGGGGAACAAGCGGGCCAACAAGCCCAGGCGCCCGATGTTGCCGTTGTTTTTGGAGAGATAGCGCAAGGGCGTGCCTCGTCGCGACATCTCCAGGCCGATGAGCCTGTTGATGACGCCGCGCAGGGCGTCCTCGCCGCGGCCGAGATCCTGCTCCGCGGGCAGGGGAAGCAAATGATCGTCCCGCACGAAAGCCTGCCGCAGATAAGTGAGCCAGATCACCTCTTCGAATGCCTCGGGGCTATCGAAGGAAACCTGCATCCCGTCCCCATGCGCGCGCTCCCGCGCCTGGGCCTTGCGGCGGAACATCCGCGACAAGCGATCCCAGAGCAGCGGCGCCAGCACGAAGGGCATTTGCCGGTAGGTGAAGGTGGCGAACTCGCCGGTGCCGTAGAGCAGTTCCAGCAGCAGGGTGGTGCCTGAACGGGGCAGCCCGGTGACGAACACTTCGCGTTCGGACTGGATGCCGCGCATCCTGTTTCGGAACAGGTCGCTTTCCAACTCGCCAAGAACTTTCTGGACCAGCGGCCTGGAAAATGCAATGTGGTGCAGCAAGCGATCAAGCGTGCTGTAGGCGTTGATGGACGGCATGACGTATCCGTAAGTAAAGTAGACCTGCTACCGTCAGCGCCAACAGGCCGACGGGCGATAACATACTGGCGAACATCTGCTGTTCGGATACCGCCAGCATCCGGGCGGCACCGGCGCCGATGGCGCCCAGTACCAGTGCGATCAACACCAGCTTGGCGCCCATTTTCAGGGAGGCCGCCAGCAGCGTCAGGGCACTGCGCCGCACCGAGACCTGCTTTTGGTCGTCGGAGAGCGTTGGAGAGCCGATCACAGCCAGCGCTTCACGAGATTCGCCGATGATGGAGCGGGCCAGCCCGGAAAGGCCCATGCGGATCACCAGTTCGACGAAGACCACACACATAAGCCCCAGCACGAGGTAGATCACGCGGCATCGCCTTTGCCACCGGGCGGGGCTTTCCGGCGCTTGTTGAGCAGGCCTTTCACCGGGTACCAGATCAGGCCGAGCACGGCCAGCAGGACCGCGAAGACGGCGCCTACCAGCGCGCCCAGCACGCCCAGCCCGAGGCCGGGGCCAACGTAGGCCTCGGCGGGGCCAGTCAGGCCGAGAAGCAGAACGATCACGGGGGCGATAGCCAGTCTGGGCATGCTAGATCTCCTTGCCAGGGCGTGAGTTAGGGCAGGTAGGTGTTTGCGTGAAGAAATCCGCCGACAGCCAAACGGCGTTCTCCACGTGACCATTGTATTGCTCGGAACCCGAGATCAAGTTATTGAACTCGTAGACCTTTTCTCCTTTCTCCGTGGCTTCCACCACTCGCCCTTCACCCGGGACGACGATGAGCACATTGCCATTCGGCAGGTACTGATGCTTGCCCATGGAATGGGAGTAGAAGTGAAGACCGCCCCCGGCAAGGGGGTTGTAGAGTTGCCTGGTGCGGGGGTCGATCTGGATGATCTCGGAGCGGTTTCGGTCGGTGTTGTTGTTGTAGATGGAGATACGACCCGTCTCGGTGAAATCCGGGTCGTGCTGGTAACGCCAGGGCCCGGCGCTCCACCATTTGGTCTGCCCGTTGTCCGGATCGATGACGGCGATCAAATGGGCGTTGCGCAGGCTGATCAGCAGGTCGCCGGCGGCGAAATTCGGGAAGTGCTTCGCCAGCTCGGTATTCAGGATGTCGATGTCATTGGGGTGAAAGATGTCGTCCGGCTCATCGGACGGCGCGCCGCCAGAGCGCAGGAACGGCTGATCGGCACGCACGCCGAAGATTGCCGCCGCTTCTCCCAGTGGCTGGATGATGTCCTCGATCAAGCCCAGCTTGCGGCGGGTGGCGCCGGTCTCCGGGTCGAAATTCACCAGATACTGGTACTGGCTGTAGGCGGTGCCGTCTCCCTGCCACGTCCAGTAGCTGCCGTCTTCGGCCCCCTCGATGGAATGGTGGAACACTCCGTGCTTTTTCCAGAGCGGTTTGCCGCAGGCATCGAGCCGCGCCATCACGTCTCCCTTGTCGAAGTTCACCAGCATCGAGCCGTCGGCGAGGATCTTGAAACCGTGGGGAGCATCCGAGCCGCCCGACGGACCATCCGGGTCCAGGGAGGCGTAATCGATGGGCCAGCTGTGAAGGCGTTGGCCTTTCTCATCGAAGAGCCAGGCCGCGTAACCATCAGTGTCGCTGTCCCAACCGACGAAAACGTAATAGCCACCGTTCAACGCCTCGGTATCGTGCACGACCACGCGTTGCCGGGGTGCGCCTTCCGGGGGTCGTCGGTACAGACCGGACGGGAGCAGGCGACCGTGTTTCACCACCGAACGCGTGGCCTTGACCATCTCTGCCAGCGGCCTCTGGGGCCACCAGCCGAAACGCTCGACACCATATCCATAGCCAAACGCCGCTGCTCCCAGCAGGAACAGTGCGGACACGATCGCAAGCTTCTTGAGGTACTTATCGGCCATCCTTGGCGTGAATCCTTCTTAGTTGTGGTGTGCCCAGGGTTATGGTGCGGTCAGCGCTGGTTTCAATCCCGAAAAGGGCGGGCAATTTTCAGGCTACTATCTGGAAACGATCACTCAGAAAATCAAGCTTTGGAGAGGCCGATACAGGCCCGGGTGGTCTGGGCTATGGTGCCGAGCAGGCCGTGGGGGGCCAAAGCCCTGGCGGCTGGCACCGAGAGCCTCGGCCCGGGGTGCCGGTGCCTGCGTGCTCAGCGGTGCTCCCAGGCCCGCCCCAGAGCCCTGTTGGGTCATGGACGGCACGGATCGGGGCAGTGTCGGCCGGTTGGCAGCAAGGATTTTCCGGGATGGCGTTGCCGGGCGGCGGGGCCGTCGAGTCCGGTAGCGAGCAATCCCGCGCCGGGTTCGGGGGAAGTATGCAGGCCAGGGGATGGGCTCGGATTACCCGTGCGGTGATCCCGCTGGCCCGTGCCCCGGGGACAACGGTTCCACCCTTGGGTTTTGCCACTGCCGCGGCCGGCCCGGGGCGGGCCGGCCGCGTTCGTCCTATCCCGCCGCGGCGCTAGCGGGCCTGGGCTTCCTGCAGATAGCGGAAGAAATCCGAATCGGCGCGCAGCATGAGCGTGCTGTTCTCGCCAATCGCCCGGTAGCTTTCCAGGGTGCGGAAGAAGGCGTAGAACTCCGGGTCTACTCCGAAGGCCTCGCCGTAGATGCGGGTTGCCTCGGCATCGGCCTCGCCGCGAATTTCTTCCGCCTGTCGGGCGGCCTCGGAGCGAATGCGTTGCAACTCGCGCTCCATATTGCCAAGAATCTCCTGACTGCGGCCGCGGCCTTCGGAGCGGAAGCGTTCGGCGATGGACTGGCGTTCCGCGATCATCCGGCTTTCCACCTGTTTGCGCACTGAATCGATGTAATTGACCCGCTTGATACGCACATCGGCCAGTTCGATGCCCAGCGCCGGCATGGAGCTGCGGGCGCGCCCCAGGATCTCCGCCTCCAACCGTTCCCGACCCAGTTGCGGGCGGTTTTCCAGGTTGACGTCGTCCCGCTCGGCCAGGGCCGGATCCTCAAGTTCGTCCACATCCACTTCCCAGTCGCGAGAGCGCACGATTTCCTCGAGTTCGGTGGCCGACACCATGTCCCGGACCACCGAATCGATGATGTCGTCGAGCCGGGTACGCGCGCCGGCTTCATCCCGCACGCTGGTCAGAAACCGCAGCGGGTCCGCGATGCGCCAGCGGGCCGTGGTATCCACCAGGATGAACTCCCGGCCAAGGGTCGGAATCTGCGTCACATCGCCGTCCCAGACCAAGCGGCGCTTGTCGAAGCGACGTACCTCCTGCCAGGGCAGCTTGATCTTGAGGCCGGGCTCGGTGATCACGTCACCCACCGGATCGCCGAATTCCACGATGATCGCCTGCTGGGACTCGTCCACGGTATACAGGCTGAATGAGCCAAACGCCGCGGCCAGCGCGATCAGGATGCCGAAAAGGGTGGTCTTCATCGCGCAGCTCCGGTGTTGCGGTTGGCCTGGCGGTTGACGTCAAGCAAAGGCAGGGGGCTCAGCTGGCCGTCCTGAACCACGAGTACCTGGCCGATGGTCGGCAATACCTCGCCGAGGGTTTCCAGATAGAGCCGAGAGCGGGTCACTTCCGGCTCCTGGCGGTACTCGCGCAGCACGGCGGAAAAGCGGGCACTCTCGCCTCGCGCCCGGTTGACCCGTTCGGTTGCGTAGCCCTGAGCCTCGGCAATGGTGCGCAAGGCCGAGCCTTCGGCGTTGGGGATTTGCGAGTTCACCTGCCGTTGCGCCTCGTTGATCATGCGCTCGCGTTCCTGGCGCGCCTCGTTGACTTCATTGAAGGCCGGCCGCACGGCGGGCGGTGGGACTACGTCCTGCATTTCCACGGTGCTGATGCGGATGCCGGAATCGTAGCCATCGAGAATTTCCTGGATTTCCCGGGTGGCCTGCTTCTGTATCTCCACGCGACCGATGGTGAGCACCTCCGAGCCGAGCATATTGCCAACGATGCGTCGCATGACGGATTCGGAGATATCCCGCAGGGTGCGGGTGGGTTCGCGGATTTCGTAAAGGAACTTGATCGGATCCTGAATGCGGTATTGGACCACCCATTCCACATCGATCATGTTCAGATCACCGGTGAGCATCAGCGACTCGCTTTCGAAATTCCTCGCGGAATAAGCGGTGCGTCCGCTGACGCGGGTGCCACTGCTACGAAAACCGAATTCCTGCTTGAGCACCCGTTCGGTGGCCACGCGCTGGATCTGGTCCACGCCGAAGGGGAGCTTGAAGTGGAGGCCGGGATCGGTGATGCCCACCACCTCGCCGAAGCGTTTGATTACCGCGCGTTGCTCGGGTTGCACGGTGTAGAAACTGGTCAGCGCCGCCCACGGAGCCACCAGGCCAATGAGCAGGGCGATGAGGCCGAAGCGCGCCTTGCCGCCGCCGCCCCCACGACCGCGAAGCGAGCGGATGAACTTTTGCAGCGCAGCGGACAGGTCCGGTGGTCCGGACTGGCGCCCGCGGCCCCCATTGATGGATGTGACCATAAAACGTCTCCCGTGAATGTGGCGCCCAGTCTAACCGGAGGAGTGACATCGATAGCCACTTTCTGAACAAAGCGGCCAATTACCTCTGGCTGCTGGATCCCGGTTGCTACCGACCCGTGGCCCGCGAGCGGCTTTGGCTGGTAGGGCATCGCGGTGCCCATGGCAGGATTGCCGAGGGTCTTGCGGTGGAGAACACCCTGGACGCCTTCGAGCTTTGCTTGAGGAACGGAATCTGGGGTATCGAGCTGGATATTCGCTTGACCGGGGATGGGGAACCGGTCGTCCATCATGACCCCCGCTGCGGCCGTCTCTTTCGGCGCCCGGATCTGATCATCGCCGAGACCGGGTTGGAACCGCTGCGTCGGGCGATTCCGGCGATTCCCCATCTCGATGAGGTCGTCGGTCGATATGCGGGCAGGCTGCATCTGATGCTGGAGATCAAGGATTCATGGCGGCAGCGCCCGAGCGTCGTCGCGCGGATCCAGAAATCCCTGGCGGCGCTGGAACCCTGTCGCGACTTTCATCTGCTGAGCCTGGTGCCGGATCATCTGAGCGGGTTTTCCGCCATCACGCCGCGGGCCTTCATCGACGTGGCCTTGACCAATACGCGGGACATTATCAGGAAGAATCTGCAGCTGGGGCACGGGGGCGTGGCCGGCTCCTTCGCCTTGCTGGATGGCCGGCTGGTGCGTGAGCTGAAGGCCCATGAGCGCCAGATCGGGACAGGTCAGGTGGAGTTGGCGGCGATTGCTCGGCGCGAAATCAATCGCGGCATCGAATGGATATTCAGTGACAAGGTCCTGCAGCTGCAGAGGCGTCTGCGGCCCATTCGCACCGACTAGTATGCGCGGGCGTTGCGGGGTCCTGGGGCCGTGTCAACGACCCAGGATCTGGCTCAGGAACTGCTTCGCCCGCTCCGTGCGCGGCGCCTGGAAGAAGGTCTCGGGCGCGGCCTGCTCCACGATCCGCCCCTCGTCCATGAACACCACCTGGTCGGCCACTTCCCGGGCAAAGCCCATCTCGTGGGTCACGCAAAGCATGGTCATGCCCTCGTGGGCGAGCTCCACCATCACATCCAGCACTTCCTTGATCATCTCCGGGTCCAGCGCCGAGGTGGGCTCGTCGAAGAGCATGATACGTGGCTCCAGGCACAGAGCCCGGGCGATGGCCACTCGCTGCTGCTGGCCGCCGGAGAGCTGCGAAGGATACTGACCGGCCTTGTCGGCGATCCGCACCCGCTCCAGATACTGCATGGCCCGTGCCACCGCCGCGTCCCGGGAGAGCCCGTGCACGTGCATGGGCGCCAGGGTGCAGTTGTCCAGCACGGAAAGGTGCGGGAACAGATTGAAGTGCTGGAACACCATGCCTACTTCCCGGCGCACCCGCTCGATGCGTTTGATGTCCTCGGCCAGCTCCACGCCATTGACCCACAGCCGCCCGCTCTGGTGGGCCTCCAGACGGTTCACGCAGCGGATCAGGGTGGACTTGCCCGAACCCGAAGGGCCGCAGATGACGTGGCGTTCCCCCTGGCCCACGGTGAGCGCGATGTCCTGCAGCACATGCAGGTTCCCGAACCACTTGTTCACCTGGTCGAAGCGTACGGCGGGGGTGTTGTCAGCGTTCATCGATGCGCATCCTGTATGTGGGGTCGGCTCAGCGCCCGGCGCCCGGGCGTCGCTCCAGGCGTCGGCTGTACAGCGACATGCCGTAGCAGAACACCCAGAAGAGCAGACCGGCGAAGACATAGCCCTCGGTGGCCGAGCCCAGCCAGCGCGGGTCGGTGGCCGCGGCCTGGACGATGCCCAGCAGATCGAACAGGCCGATGATCAGCACCAGGGTGGTGTCCTTGAACAGCGCGATGAAGCTGTTGACGATGCCGGGGATCACCAGGCGCAGCGCCTGGGGCAGGATGATCAGCCCCATCTGGCGCCAGTACCCCAGCCCCAGCGCTTCCGCCGCCTCGTACTGGCCCCGGTCCACCCCTTGCAGGCCGCCGCGGATGACCTCGGCCATATAGGCCCCGGCGAACAGGGCCACACCGATGAGTGCGCGCAGCAGCTTGTCCAGGTTGACCCCCTGGGGCAGGAACAGCGGCAGCATCACCGAGGCCATGAACAGCACGGTGATCAGCGGCACGCCACGCCAGAACTCGATGAACACGGTGCAGATGGCGCGGGTGATCGGCATCCGCGAGCGTCGGCCCAGGGCCAGCAGTACGCCCAGCGGCAGCGCGGCGGCCATGCCCACGCCGGCAATGACCAGGGTGAGGAACAGCCCGCCCCAGTCGCTGGTGGGTACGGGCGCGAGCCCTGCCACGCCGCCGCGGAACAGGGTCCAGGCGCAGAGCGGGTAGAGCAGCAGCAGGCTCGCCAGCCACCAGCCCTTGCGCGACATGCGCCGCCAGAACAGGGGCGCCGCCCACAGGGGCAGCAGCAGGAAGGCAAGATTCACCCGCCAGCGCAGTTCTTCCGGGTAGAAGCCGTAGATGAACTGGGGCAGGTGCACCCGCACGAACACCCAGCAGGCGCCTTCACCCTCGCAGGCCTCCCGCGTGTTGCCCCGAAAATCCGCGCTGAACAGGGCCCAGTCCAGCAGCGGCGGCACCATATAGCCCAGCAGGGCGACCGAGAGCACGGTCAGCGCCGTGTTCAGCGGGCTGGAGAAGAGGTTTTCCCGAGACCAGCGCCAGGCCGCGTTCATCGCCGCACCCCCCATTCCGTGCGCCGGTTGTAGAGGTTCATGGCCAGGGCGATGAGCAGGCTGATGGTGAGATACACCGCCATGGTGATGCTGATCACCTCCACTGCCTGGCCGGTCTGATTGAGTACCGTGCCGGCGAACACCGAAACCAGGTCCGGGTAGGCGATGGCCGCGGCCAGCGAGGAGTTCTTGGTCAGGTTCAGGTACTGGTTGGTCAGCGGCGGCACGATCACCCGCATGGCCTGGGGGAGCACCACCAGGCGAAGGCTCTGACGGCGGTTCAGCCCCAGCGCGGAGGCCGCTTCCTGCTGCCCGCGGGCCACCGACTCGATACCGGCGCGCACGATCTCCGCGACGAAGGCGGCGGTATAGATGGACAGCGCCAGCAGCAGGGCGACGAATTCGGGAATCAGCCCCATGCCCCCCTGGAAGTTGAAGCCGCGCAACGCCGGCAGGCTCCAGCTCAGGCCCCCCGCCGCGAGCAGCACCGCGGGGGGGAGGATGAAGGCGATGCCCAGCCACAGCGGATAGACCGGCAGGGGGCGGCCGGCGTTTCGCCGCCGGCGCGTCCAGCGGTGCAGGGCGAGGACCGCGAGCACACCCAGTATCAGCCCCGCGATCAACCAGCCGGGGCCACCCCCCAGCACCGGTTGGGGCAGGTACACGCCCCGGTTGCTGAGGTAGGCCAGGCCGAACAGGTCAATGCTGTGCCGGGGGTGAGGAAGCGATCGCAAGACCGCGAAATACCAGAAGAATATCGCCAGAAGAAGGGGGATATTACGGAATGTTTCGATATAGGCGGCGGCCAGTCGGCGCAGCAGCCAGTTGGGGGAGAGGCGGGCGATGCCGATGACCAGGCCCAACAGGGTGGCCAGCAGAATGCCCAACGCCGAGACCAGCAGGGTGTTGAGCAGGCCGACCAGGAAGGCTCGGCCGTAGCTGGCGGCCTCGCTGTACTCGATCAGGCTCATGATGATGCCGAAGCCGGCATCCTCGCCCCAGAAACCCAGCCCCGAAGCGATGCCCTGGCGGGCCAGATTGCTCAGGGTGTTGTTGACGATCCAGCCGATGCCCAGCGCCACCGCCCCCAGCAGCACGACCTGGAACACCAGCGCCCGGGTGCGTGGATCGCGCCAACGTGGGGTGCGCGGCGCCGCGCCGAAAGGAGTGTGCCTGCGCGCCACGGCCTAGCGGAAGGGCGGGGCGTACATCAGGCCGCCGTCGGTCCACAAGCGGTTCTGGCCGCGGGGGATGTTCAGCGGCTCGGCGGCCAGGTTGCGTTGGTAGAGTTCGCCATAATTGCCCATCTGGCTGATCACGGCGCGGGTCCAGCCCGCCTCCAGGCCCAGGTTCCTGCCAATGCTGCCGTCCGCGCCCAGCAGGCGGCGAACCTTGGGGTTGTCGCTGCCGTGCATCTGCGCCACGTTGGCGGAATTCACCCCCAGTTCCTCGGCATTGACCATGGCGAACAGGGTCCATTTGACGATGTTGAACCACTGATCGTCGCCTTGGCGTACCAGCGGCCCCAGCGGCTCCTTGGAGATGATTTCCGGCAGGATCACGTGCGCCTCGGGATTCTTCAGCTTGATGCGCTGGGCGTAGAGCCCGGAGGTGTCGGTGGTGTAGACATCGCAGCGCCCGGAGTCGTAGGCGGCGATGACCTCATCGCTTTTCTCGAATACCACCGGGCGGTACTCCATGCCGTTGGCGCGGAAGTAGTCGGCCATATTGAGCTCGGTGGTGGTGCCGGAGTTGGCGCACAGGGTGGCGCCGCTGAGTTGTCTGGCGCTGTCGATGCCCAGTTCCTTGCGCACCATGAAGCCCTGGCCGTCGTAGAAGATCACGCCGGCGAAGTTGAAGCCCAGCGCGGTGTCGCGGGTGGCGGTCCAGGTGGTGTTGCGGGAAAGCAGGTCGATCTCGCCGGATTGCAGGGCGGTGAAGCGCTCCTTGGCCGAGAGCGGGGTGAACGCCACCTTCTGCGCATCGCCCAGCACCGCGGCGGCCACGGCGCGACAGAAGTCCACGTCCAGGCCCGACCACTGGCCTCCGGCGGGGGTCGAGAAGCCGGGCAGGCCCTGACTGACGCCGCAGCGCAGATGGCCGCGTTCGCGCACTTCGTCCAGCGTGGCGGCCTGTGCCGCCGGCACGGCCAGCCCCAGGCCGAGCAGCAATACCGTGAGCGCGTAGAGCTTGGACATGGTCTCCCTCCCTGTAGGTTTGCGGCTCATCTTAGCAGCCGCAGCCCGGGAGGCGCAGTTTGCCGCCATTCATGGCAAACTCAATGCTGGATTGAGAGGCCTTTATGTCCTGCGTGGATCCTTTGACCGATCGTGAGCTGATTCGGGTGCGATTGCAGCAGTGCGCGCGCCGGGACGCGGGCGTGCCTGTATCGGACGAACTGCTGAGCCGCGCAGCGGTGCTGGTTCCCCTGGTGGAGCGGCGGCACGGCTTCAACGTGGTGCTCACCCGACGCACGGAGCATCTGCGTCACCATGCGGGCCAGATCAGTTTTCCCGGCGGGCGCATCGAGCCCTATGACGCCGATCCGGTGGCCGCGGCGCTGCGCGAGGCCGAGGAAGAGATCGGCCTCGCGGCGGGTCAGGTGGAGATCGCCGGGCGGCTGGGGCTGTACCGTACGGGCACGGGCTTTCAGGTCTATCCGGTGGTGGGTTTCGTCAATCAACCGGTGCGTCTGCGCCCGGACCCCAGCGAGGTGGCGGAGATCTTCGAAGTGCCGCTGGGTTTTCTGATGGACGAGGCCAATCACCGCCCGCACCTGTACGAGCACGATGGCCGCCGTTATCAGTTGATCGCCATGCCCTACGGCGATTACTTCATCTGGGGCGCGACCGCCGGCATGTTGCGGCAGTTGTATCTGGCCCTGCACGGGGAATAGAGAAGGGAGCGAGGATGTGTGAGCTGCTGGGCATGAGCGCCAATGTGCCCACCGATATCTGCTTCAGCTTCAGCGGGCTGATGCAGCGGGGCGGGCAGACCGGCCCCCACACCGACGGCTGGGGCATCGCCTTCTACGAGGATCGGGGCTGCCGACTGTTCCATGACCCCGCCGCCAGCGCCGACTCGGAAATCGCCCGTCTCATCGGTCGCTATTCCATCAAGAGCTGCACGGTGATCTCCCATATCCGCCAGGCCACCCACGGCCGGGTGTCGCTGGAGAATACCCACCCCTTTCGTCGCGAGCTCTGGGGGCGGCCCTGGGTTTTCGCGCACAACGGCAAGCTTCCCGGGGTGAAAGGCTGGCCGCTGGGGATGGATCGCCCCATAGGTACCACCGACAGCGAGCACGCCTTCTGCTGGTTGATGGCGCAGCTGCGCGAGCGGTTCCCGCGCCGGCCGTCCCGGCCGGAAACGGTCTGGCGCTACGTGTTCCACCTGGCCACCGAGCTCAGCACCCTGGGCACCTTCAATATGCTCATGAGTGATGGCCGGGTGCTCTATGCCTTCTGCGGCACGCATCTGTCCTGGATCACCCGTCGCGCGCCCTTTGGCGCGGCCCGGCTGAAGGATGCCGAGATGGAGGTGGACTTCTCCCGGCTGACCACCCCGAACGATGTGGTCACCGTGATCGCCACCCACCCGTTGACCACCAACGAGGTCTGGCAGACCATGACGCCGGGCTCCATGGTGGTGTTCCAAGGGGGGCTGCCGACCCTGTTCGACCCGGCGGGGCGGCTCAGTCGCCCTCAGGAATCGCCCTGATGCTCACGCGCCTGCCCTGGCTGCTGCAGCGCCTGCTGGGGTTGGTGGACATGATTCTGCTCACCGCCCTGCTGTGGGTCCTGAGCTTCCTGCCCGACGCCTGGTTGCGTCGTTTCTATCCGCGGCTGTTCTGGTTCTGGTGCCGGGTTTTCGTGCGGGCCCTTGGGGTGGATCTGCGCCTGCACCAACAAAATGCCAGGCCGCTGCCGGACCATTACCTGATGATCGCCAACCACCCCTCGGCCTTCGAGGATATTGGCCTGCCCGCGCTGTTCGATGTGTATTCCCTGGCGAAGCAGGGCGTGGCTCACTGGTGGGTGGTGGGGCGTATTTCACGCGCCGCGGGCACCCTGTTCGTGGACCGGGGGGATCGGGAATCCCGGCGCCGGGCGGCGGCGGAGATCGCCGAGACCCTACAGGCGGGCCGTCATGTGGCGCTTTACCCGGAGGGCGGATGCCAGGGCCGGCGGCTAGCGCCCCGCTTTCATTACGGTGCCTTCGACATCTCCTTGCGTACCGGCGTGCCCATCGTGCCGGTGTTCATCCACTACGAGGCGCAGGAAACCTTCGAATGGGGTCCGGGCCAGACGCTGCTGCACAAGATCTGGCATTTCCTCAGCTCCCCGAACCGCACCGCCCACTACTACGTCTTCGACGCCTTCGAGCCGGGCGATTACGCCGACAAGCAGCAGTACTGCGCAGCGGTGTATTCCCGTTACCGCCAGTGGCAAACTAGGTACCTCGAATAACAACAAGTCCTGTCGGGGGAAATACATGAGTGCGGTGCCGGGTCAGCAGCGACGGCGTCATCTTCGCGTCCGGCCCTTGCCGGACGAGCCGGTGTGGGTGGATGTGAACGGGGAGGACTTCGTCGATGTGCTGCCCGCGGTGGATATCAGCGAGGGCGGCGTAGGGGTGCGGGTGCCTCATCGCTTCGAGGGCTGTGGCATAGACGCCGAGGTGGCGCTGATCATCAGCCTGCCCGGTGCGACAAAGCGCAGCATCACCACCCACGGGCGCATCCGCCATGTCTCTCAAGCCGCATTCGGTATCGTCTTCGCGCCGCTCAAACCCGCCGATCGGCGGGCTATCCGCGACTATGTGCATCGCCGTGCCTACGGCGGCTCCTGGTGGCGACGGCTACTCAAGCAAGCGACGCCCGAATCTGCGTAGCCCGCTTGCCGCCCGGGGGGGAAGCCGGGGCGCGCTTTTCCCGGGACCTGGCGGCAAGGTCTTCGATCCCGCCTTGCGCAGCATCGCGGCGACGGCGTGGGGTCAGGCGTCGACCACCGTGTTGCGAATCACCCCAATGCCTTCCACTTCACATTCGACCACCGATCCCGCTTGCAGGAACTCCGGCGGGGTGCGGGCGAAGCCCACCCCGTCGGGGGTGCCGGTGGCGATGATGTCGCCGGGCTCCAGGGTCATGCTCTGCGAGAGGATGGCGATGGTGCGGGCGACGCTGAAGATCTGGTCTCGGGTATGGCCTTCCTGTTTCAGCGCGCCGTCCACACGGCAGCGCAGGGTCAGATTCTGGGGGTCGGGCACCTGGTCGGCGCTCAGTAGCCACGGCCCCATGGGGCAGCCCTGATCCATGCTCTTGCCCAGGAAGAACTGTTTGTGGCGGAACTGCAGATCGCGCATGGAAAGATCATTGAGCACGGTGTAGCCGAAGACATGGTCCAGGGCCTGCTCTTCAGGGATGTGCCTGCCGCCCTTGCCTATCACCAACGCCAGTTCCACCTCCCAGTCCAGCTGTTCGGTCACCGCGGTATCCAGCGGAATTCGCGCATAGGGGCCGGTGACACTGGTGACCGCCTTGGTGAATACCACCGGGTGCTCCGGCAGCTTCGCCTGCCTGCCCTGCACGGCGAAGGATTCGGCGGCGTGGGCGGCATAATTGAGCCCCAGGCAAATCACGTTCTTCGCCGGGCGGGGGATGGGGGCGAGCAATTTCTCGCGCAGCAGCGGCACGAGCTCGCCGTGTTCGCCGATGGCGGCCAGGATGGATTCGCGCTCGGCGGCCTTTCGTTCTATGAACGCCAGCAGTGTCTGGGGGCAGTCGCCGCGCCGGGGCGCCAGCCTGATGTGATCACCCTCGACCAGCCCCCAGCGGGGGGTGTCTTCGTGCTGATAACTTGCAAACCTCATCGCAAAACCTGCTCTTTATCGTTGAACCTGCCGTGAAAGAGTCCACGTCGCGTCAGCCTGAACGTATACTGGGCGGCGTTTTCTCGAAACCGGAGCCTGCCATGGCGAGCCCGCGTCTGGAAATACATTATTGCAGCCAGTGCCGCTTCATACTGCGGGCATCCTGGCTGGCGCAGGAGCTGTTGTTCACCTTCGGCGAGACCCTGGGGGAAGTGGCGCTGGTGCCGGGCAGCGGCGGCGTGTTCCAGCTGTGGCTGGAGGGCGAGAAACTGTTCGATCGACGGGAGCAGGGACGTTTCCCCGAATCCAAGGAACTCAAACAGGCCGTGCGCGACCGGGTGGAGCCCGGGCGCGATCTTGGCCATAGCGAGCGATGAGAGTGTTGCAGCGATTGATCATGCTGGCCGCCCTGGTGGTCTCGGGCCTGGCCCCGGCGGCGGAGTACAGCCTGCCGCCGGACGATGTGAACATCATAGGCCGGCTGCAGTGGGTGGAAGCGTCGGAGGAGGACACTCTGATCGATATCGGGCTTCGCCACGGGGTGGGTTATGAGGAGATAGTCGCCGCCAACCCCGATGTGGACCCGTTTCTGCCCGGCGCCGGCACACAGGTGCTACTGCCGACTCGCTACATCCTCCCCTCCGGGCCGCGGGAAGGGCTGGTGCTGAACCTGGCCGAACTGCGGATCTATTATTATCCCCCGGCGCAGCGCGGCAAGCCCCGCACCGTGGAAACCTACCCGGTGGGCATCGGGCGGATGGACTGGCAGACGCCCCTGGGCGAGACGAGGATCACCGCCAAGATCGAAGACCCGGTCTGGTATCCGCCGGCCTCCATCCGCGCCGAGGCCCGGGCCCAGGGCGAGGAAATGCCCCGGCAGGTGCCCGCCGGGCCGGATAACCCGCTGGGCCGACATGCCATGACGCTGGGCCTGCCCGGCTATCTGATTCACGGCACCAACCGCCCCATGGGGGTGGGCATGCGGGTGAGCCATGGCTGCGTGCGCATGATGCCCGAGCATATCGAGAGCCTGATCTACCGGGTGTCGGTGGACACGCCGGTGCGCATCGTCGACGAGCGCTACAAGGTGGGCTGGTTCGCGGGGCAGTTGTATCTGGAGGCACACCCGGCGCCGGACGGCCAGGTGATCGAGGCCGGGTCGGCTGAACAGGCGGCCTTCGCCAAAATTGCCCAGCAGTTGAGCGCCCGGCCGCACCGGGTGGACACGACGCGGGTGCGTGAGGCGCTGGGGCACAGTCGCGGGGTGCCGGTGCCCATCAGCCGGGACGGGATGGTGCTGGCGGCGGGTCCGCGCTAGTCGAGCTACGGGCGCCCGAAGGGACCGTCTGTCGCGTTCCCAGCCCGCGTTGCGTCTCTTGGCAAGGGCTGCGGCCATTGCCCGCGAGACGCGCCTTGGCTGCGAACGCGACAGACGGTCAGAGGCCCATGGG
>NZ_WHIW01000020.1 GCF_009295635.1 Alkalilimnicola sp. S0819
GCCGAGCCCCGCAGGGCTGAGCGGAAGAAGTGGAGCGCTGTCTGAGCGAAACGAGTTCGCGGAACGCCGCTCAGACCGAGGAGTGAGGGGAGCCCCGGCGCAGCCGGGGCCAAGACTTGGAACCCCCAAAGCCCACCCGGACACGGCGGTCACCACCGACGTTCAGAGGTGTATCCCCGTGCTTATCGGATCGCCACGCAAGAACCTGTGGTTTCCCCCCCCCCCCAAAAAAAAAATCCGCGAAGAACCTTGTCTTGAGTGCGCCAGCGACGGCGCTGCGTGCCATGCTTGGCGCACCCATAAAAAAGGCCCGCCGGTGGCGGGCCTTGCTGTCAGCCTCTAACGCTTACTCCTGCTCTGGCGCCAGAGCCGGGTCTTCGTACTGGATGTTCGCCTGCTCACGCAGCTCGGTCAGATAATCCTGCACCTGCTGCTGGGCGAGTTGCTGGCGGATCTGCGGCTCCACGTCCTCCAGCGCCGGCCGGGGCTGCTCGCGGGTCTCTTCCAGCTTGATCACGTGCCAGCCGAACTGGGTCTGCACCGGCTCCTGGCTGAAGGCGCCAGGTTCCAGCGTCTGCAGCGCCTCGGCGAAAGGCTCCACCATTTGCTCGGCCACGAACCAGCCCAGATCGCCACCGGCCGCGGCGGAGGGGCCGGTGGAGTGTTCCTCGGCGAGCGCCGCGAAGTCCGCGCCCTGCTGGAGTTCCTCGATCAGCGCCTGGGCCTCGGCCTGCTCTTCCACCAGGATGTGTCGGGCCTTGTACTCCAGCGCGCCGCTGTCGCTGTACATTTCCTCGTAGGCCGCCTGCACCGCCGCCTCATCCACCGCGGCGGTGTCCTGCTGCTTGTTCTCTACCGCCGCCTGGGCCAGCAGGGCCTGGCGCACGCTGGTCACCCGTGCCCGCAGCATGGGGTCCTGGTCCAGGCCCTGGGCCTCGGCGGCGTTGGCCAGCAGGACCATGTCCACCAGTTCGCGCATCAGCGCATCACGTTGGGCTTCATCGAGTTGGGCGCTTTGGCCGCCAGTGCGCCGCTCCAGGTGGAAGGCCAGCATTTCCTCGGTGATAGGGGTACCGTCCACGCGCATCAACACGGTCTGACCTTCGGTGTCGGCGGCGGTCGGCTGCTCGGCACCCAGGTTGCAGGCACTGAGACCGAACAGCATAAGCAGAGCGAGAGGCAGGGTCTTCTTCATGGGGCGTCCTTTATTGCCTTGTCATCGAGAGAGTGTGTCACGCCGGTTTGACCGGCGCGCCGGGTGTTCGTTCAGCCTTTTCCGCCCGGCTCCCGGGGCAGGTGGCGGGCGAGCCAGGCCCCTTGGGCCAGCACGAAGGCCAGAGTCAGGCCCAGTAGCCCGAACAGCTTGAAGTTGACCCAGGTGGCTTCATCGAACTGATAGGCCACATAGAGGTTCAACGAGCCGCTTAGCAGGAAAAAGCCGATCCAGCCCAGGTTGAGCCGCCGCCAGATGGGCGCGGCCAGGCTGAGCTGTTCGCCCAACAGGCGCTTGAGCAGATTGGGCCCGCGCAGCACTTCGCTCAGGGCAAAGGCGGCGGCGAAGGCCCAATTGACCAAGGTGGGCTTCCACTTGATGAACAGCGGGTCGCGCAGCCACAGGGTGGCGCCGCCGAGTACCAGCAGCAGCGCGAGCACGACCCATTGCATGCGCGCCACCCGTCGGTGGCGTAGCCACTGGTAGGCCGCCTGGGCGGCGGCCGCTATCACCGCCACCACGGTGGCGACGTAGATGTCGTGGCTCTTGTAGGCGAGGAAGAACAGTAGTACGGGCAGAAAATCGAAGAAGAACTTCATCGGTGCGGGGGTCCGTGCGTGTCCGCGCTGCCTGAAAGATGGGGCTCAGCTTAGCACAGGCCGTGTTGGGTGCCAGACGGGCGGTTTATGCCTCTCGGCGCCCACTGCGTTACAGTCGCGGGGACGTGTTCCTGTCCTTATCGGTGAGCGGGGGAGATTATGAGCCAGTATTTCGAGATTCATCCGGTATCGCCGCAGCTGCGGCTCATCCGTCAGGCCGCCGAGATCGTGCGCCAGGGCGGCGTGGTCTGTTATCCCACCGACTCCACCTACGCCATCGGTTGCCAGATGGCGGAGAAGGGGGCTTTGGAGCGCATTCGGCAGCTGCGCCAGCTGGGCGCGGACCATAACTTCACCCTGCTGTGCCGGGATCTGACGGACATCAGCAATTACGCCAAGGTGGAGAACACCGCTTTTCGCCAGATCAAGGCCCACACCCCGGGCCCCTACACCTTCATCCTCACGGCCACCCGCCAGGTGCCGCGCATGACTCAGCACCCCAAGCGCAAGACCATCGGTATCCGGGTGCCGGAGAATGCCATTTGCCAGGCGCTGATCGCCGAGTTGGGCGAACCCATGCTGAGCACCACGCTGCTGCTGCCCGGCGACGACCTGCCCATGACCGACCCGGAAGACATTCGCGAGCGCATCGGCAAGCAGGTGGATCTGATCATCGACGGGGGCAACAGCCTGCTGGAGCCCAGCACCGTGGTGGACATGAGCGCCGAGGCGCCGGTGGTGACCCGCCGCGGTCTGGGTGACCCGGCCGTGTTCGAATAAAGGGTGGGTGTCTTTGCGGTGAAATCCGTGCTGCTCATTCCGGCGTTTCGCTGAACCCCGGCCTCGCATGGGTTATCATCGCCCGAATTCGTCAGGCTAGCTCTTCTGGAGGTCTTCTTGAGCACGCTGAGCGGGCGGCAAAGCCGCGTTCTCTCGGGCATGCGCCCCACGGGGAAGCTGCATCTGGGGCACTACCACGGGGTGCTGAAGAACTGGGTGAAACTGCAGCAGGAGCATGACTGCTTCTTCTTCGTGGCGGACTGGCATGCCCTCACCACGCATTACGAGAACCGGGAGGTGATCGCGGAGAACGTCTGGAGCCTGGTCATCGACTGGCTGGCCTGCGGAGTGAACCCGAATATGGCGCGCATCTTCGTGCAGTCCCGGGTGCCCGAGCACGCGGAGCTGCATCTGCTGCTGTCGATGGTGACGCCGCTGGGCTGGCTGGAGCGCGTGCCCACCTACAAGGACCAGCAGGAGCAGCTCAGGGAAAAGGATCTGGCCACCTACGGCTTTCTGGGTTATCCGCTGCTGCAGAGCGCGGACATCCTCATCTATCAGGCCGATGCGGTGCCGGTGGGTGAGGATCAGGTGGCCCATGTGGAGCTCACCCGCGAGGTGGCCCGGCGCTTCAACCATCTGTTCGGGCGGGAGCCGGATTTCGCTGACAAGGCCGAGGCGGCGGCGCGCAAGATGGGCAAGAAGAACGCCCGTCTGTACGCCAATCTGCGCAAGCGCTACCAGGAACAGGGCGATACCGAAGCGCTGGAGGTGGCGGTGGCCCTGCTCGCTGACCAGCAGAACATCACCCTGGCCGACCAGGAGCGCCTGCGGGGCTATCTGGACGGCTCCGGCCGGGTGATCCTGCCCGAGCCCAAGGCGCTGCTCACTCCGGCTTCGCGCATGCCGGGGCTGGACGGGCGCAAGATGTCCAAGTCCTACGGCAACTACATCTCCCTGCGGGAAGACCCGAAAACGCTGGAGCAGAAGATTCGCACCATGCCCACGGACCCGGCGCGGGTGCGGCGCACGGACCCGGGCGAGCCCACCAAATGCCCGGTGTGGGACTTCCACAAGATCTACTCCGGCAAGGACACCCGGGAGTGGGTTCTGCAGGGTTGCCGCTCGGCGGGCATCGGCTGTCTGGATTGCAAGAAGCCGGTGATCGACGCCATGCAGACCGAGCTGGAGCCGATCCGCGCACGGGCCCGGGAGTACGAGAAAGACCCGGATCTGGTGCGCAACATCGTCAACGAAGGCAACGAGGCGGCGCGCGAGGAAGCCCGCGAGACCCTGGGCGAGGTGCGTGAAGCCATGGGGCTGAGCTACCGCTGAGCATGAACCAGGTGGAGCCGCTCGATCCCGCCGCCGAAGCCGGCCCTGTGCAGCAGGCGTTGGCGCTGGTGCGTGGCGAGCCGCTCACCGAGTTGCCGGTGGATTTGTACATTCCGCCGGATGCCCTGGAAGTGTTCCTGGAGACCTTCGAGGGCCCGCTGGATCTGCTGCTCTACCTGATCCGCCGCCAGAACCTGGACGTGCTGGACATTCCCATCGCCCGCATCACTCTCCAGTACATGGAGTACGTGGAGCTGATGAAGGACATACGCCTGGAGCTGGCGGCGGAGTATCTGGTCATGGCCGCGATGCTCGCCGAGATCAAGTCGCGCATGCTGCTGCCCCGGCCGGCTCACGCGGAGGACGCCGAAGAAGACCCCCGCGCCGAGCTGGTGCGCCGGCTCCAGGAGTACGAACGCTACAAGACCGCCGCCGAGGACCTGGACACGCTGCCGCGTACCGCGCGGGAGATCCACCCGGCCAGCGCCCCGGCGCCGGATCGCAAGGTGGTGAAGCTGCAGCCCGAGGTGAGCCTGAAGGAGCTGCTCGCGGCACTGGCCGAAGTATTGCAGCGCGCCGAGATGTTCACCCACCATCAGGTGCGTCGCGAGGCGCTGTCGGTGCGCGAGCGCATGAGCGAAGTGCTGAGCCGCCTGTCCGCCGAGCACTACAGCGAATTTCCGCAGCTGTTCAGCGCCGAGGAGGGCCGGCTGGGGGTGGTGGTCACCTTCCTTGCCGTGCTGGAGCTGATCAAGAACAGCCTGGTGGAGCTGGTGCAGCAGGAAGCCTTCGCGCCCATCTATGTGCGGGCGCGGGCCTAGGGAGCGGGCGCTCATGTCGGAACCGGAACTCAAGCACATTATCGAAGGGGCGCTGCTCGCCGCCGGCGAGCCGCTCTCGCTGGAGCGCCTGCAGGGGCTTTGGCCGGATGAGCGCCAGCCGGATCGCAAGGCTCTGCGCCAGGCCCTGGCGCGCCTGGAGCAGGATTACGCCGGGCGCGGCATAGAGTTGAAGGAAGTGGCCAGCGGCTGGCGCATCCAGGTGGGCGAGCGGCTCGCGCCCTGGGTCTCGCGGCTGTGGGAGGAGCGGCCCAGCCGCTATTCCCGGGCGCTGCTGGAGACGCTGGCCATCATCGCCTATCGCCAGCCGGTAACCCGGGGCGAGATTGAGGAGATACGCGGGGTAAGCGTGAGCTCCTCGATCATGCGCACGCTGCAGGAGCGCGAGTGGGTGCGCGTGGTGGGCCACCGGGATGTGCCGGGGCGGCCGGCCATGTTCGGCAGTACCCGCAAGTTCCTCGATTACTTCAATCTCAAGAGCCTGGACGAACTGCCGACCCTGCTGGAGCTGCGCGACCTGGATGATGCGCATCTGGAGCTGGATCTGCAAATGCCCCAGGAGGATTGAAAACAAAATGGCCGTTGTCTCGCGCAAGGCTTACGAAGTCGCCAAGGGAAGCAGTTCAAAGGCCGATGAGCCCGAACCCTACCCGTTCACCGTGCGGCTTTGCGGGCCTTGGGTGAGAACTGTCCCCCTTTCTCTAATCGGATAAGCACACCCCATGAGCGAGAAATTACAGAAAGTCCTGGCCCGCGCCGGCCTCGGCTCGCGCCGCCAGATGGAAGACTGGATCGCCCAAGGGCGAGTGCGGGTCAACGGCCAGGTGGCCGGGCTGGGGGATCGGATCGGGCCCGATGTGCGTATTACCGTGGATGGCAAGCCGATCAGTTCAAGGCGCCTGGTACCGCCCCCGCCCCAGGTGCTGCTCTATTACAAGCCCATCGGCGAGGTGAGCACCCGCAGCGACCCGGAAGGGCGTCCCACGGTGTATCAGAAGCTGCCCCGCGAGAAGGGCGTGCGCTGGGTGGCCGTGGGCCGGCTGGACGTGAACACGTCCGGGCTGTTGCTGTTCACCACCGACGGCGAACTGGCCAGCCGCCTGATGCATCCCAGCTACGGCATCCAGCGCGAGTATGCCGTGCGCGTGTTCGGCGAGGTGACTCCGGAGATCCTGCAGAGCCTGCACGAGGGCGTGGAACTGGAGGACGGGCCGGCTCGCTTCGAGAGCATCAGTGCCTCCCAGCCCATGAGCGCCGAAGGCGAGGACGAGGACAGCGCCAATCAGTGGTTCCGGGTGACGCTGGCCGAGGGGCGCAAACGCGAGGTGCGCCGGCTGTGGGAGTCCCAGGGGCTGCGGGTGAGCCGCCTGATTCGCCTGCGCTACGGCCCGGTGGAGCTGCCGCGCAATATGCGCCGGGGCGATCTCAAACCCATGCCGCCACGCCAGATGCTGGGCCTGTACCAGCTGGTGGGCCTGCGACGCGATGACCTGCCCGATGTCCGGGGCCATCGTCCCCGTCCAGGGGCGCGGCCCGCGCGCGGGAAAAGGCCGGCTCCCGGCAAGCCACGTCGGCGAGGCTGAACCCAGTGCTGGCGCCGGCTGCCGCTGCGCGAGCCGGGTTAGCTGACTGTTGAGTCATGATTTTCTCTCTTGCGGCCTACCTCCCCCTAAGCATTTGCCTACAGCGGAACCACGTAAAGGGGGCTAGCTTCAATAGCTCTCAGGGAAGAGCAGGGCGTCATCAGGGACGGTGACGCCGGAGGGCTCCAGGATGGAGCCGCGGGCAGGAAGCCACGATCCATGCCGTCGCCAGGGATGGGCGAGCAGGGCAGGAAGCCCCGGCATGTCGTTCCTCCCGCGCTGATAAGGTCAATAAGGAGGATGTGTCATGGAAGCCACGGTATCCGCGCGCAGAAAGCCTGATTGTCGTACCACCGGGGCCGTGCCGGCCTCACCCATCCCGGACCGACCCCGGCCGACCCCGAATCTCCCGGCCGGCCCCCGCCACGGCGTACTGGTGGTGGACGAGCGCACCTGGCTGGATTTGCCCGAGTGTCGCCGGCAGCAGAGTGTCTGGTTTGGCTTCGACGACGCCTGCGAGCTGCTCTGGACCCTGTTGCATAATCCCGGCGGGCGCAACGCCGCCGTGCGCTTCGATGAGTACCCGGCCGCTGGCGATTACGTCTTCTGCTGGCAGGGCGAGGGCTATTTCGTCGCCCCACCCATGGCCGATGCGGTGGTGGCGCGCCCCGGTTGAAGCCCGCCGCTTCTACTCCCCGGCCCCCTCGAAAGGCCGCCGCCTGACTGCGGTCTTCCGTTCCGCCCCCGTCTCTCGGGGGTGTTTTTTTATCCGGCTGGGGTTAGGCTCGGGCTCCCGCGAATTGCTCGCCTCAACACCGGATCGCACCCGCCATGCCAGCTGCCGAACTGCTCGCCCGCGCCCCCGTTCCCGATACGGGTAAACACCTCAGTCTCTACCGCGAAGCCGGGGGCTTTTCCATCAAGATCGCCGGTCGCGGCGAGCTGATGAACAGCCGCGTGTACGGCTCGGAGAAGGCACTGGCGGAGCTGGCCTGTGAGGGGCTTGCCCGGCGGCGGGGTGCGCGGGTGCTGGTGGGTGGCCTGGGCATGGGGTTCACGCTGGCGGCGGCGTTGCAGGGCCTGGCGGAGGATGCCGAAGTGGTGGTGGCCGAGCTGGTGCCCGAGGTGGTGCAGTGGAACCGGGATCTGATGGGTGAGCCCGCGGGGCATCCGCTGGACGATCCGCGCAGCACTGTGCGGGTGGGTGATGTGGCGGAGGTGCTGCGGGATGAGCCCGGCGGTTTCGACGCCATTCTCATGGACGTGGACAACGGCCCGGAGGGGATCATTCGCCGGGAGAACGACTGGCTCTACACGGTGCAGGGACTGGAGGCCACGCGGGCGGCGCTGCGCCCGGGCGGCGTGTTGGCGGTGTGGTCGGCGGGTCCGGACCGGCTGTTCACCGGGCGGCTGCACCATGCCGGCTTCAAGACCGAGGAGCGCACCGTGCGCCCGCATCGAAAGGGCCGCGGAGCGCGGCATCACATCTGGCTGGCCCGCGCCCGCTGAACGGCGCCTACAGCATGGCCTCGAGCACCGCGACCTCGTCCGGGAACCCGAACAGGAAGCCCTGGTAGGTGTGGCAGCCCAGCTCCCGCAGGCGTTGACGCTGCGCCTGGGTTTCCACCCCTTCGGCGATCACCGCCAGCTCCAAGGAAGCGCCCAGGCTGATGATGGAGCGAGCGATGGCTTCGGCCACCGGGTCGCTGAGGATGTCGCGCACGAAGCTCTGGTCGATCTTCAACTGGGAGAGCGGCAGGCGCTTGAGATAGGCGAGGGATGAGTAGCCGGTGCCGAAATCATCCAGCGAGAATCTTACCCCCAGCCGGCTTAAGCGTTGGGCGGTGGTGGCGGCCTCTTCCAGGTCTTCGATCAGCAGCGTTTCAGTCAGCTCCAGCTTGAGCCGCGCGGCGGGGGCGCCGCTGCGCTCCAGCAGCGCGGTCAGTTCCTCCACGAAACCGCTGGCGCGGAACTGTCGGGCGCTCAGGTTCACCGCCAGACTCAGCCCGGCGGTGCGCGGGCTCTGGGCCCAGCGCGCCAGCTGCGCGCAGGCGGTCTCCAGCACCCAGTGCCCCAGCGGCAGAATCAGCCCGCTGTGCTCCGCCAGCGGTATGAATACACCGGGCGAGATATTACCCCGTTGTGGATGCTGCCAGCGCAGCAGCGCCTCGGCACCGATCACCCGGCCTTCCTGGTCCACCTGGGGCTGGTAGGCCAGGCGGAACTGGCCCTGCGCCAGGCCCCGGCGCATGTCCGCTTCGAGGTTGATCCGTTCGGCGAGCGCCGCCTCGATCTCCGGGCTGAAGACCTGCATTGCATTGCGCCCGGCCTGCTTGGCCCGGTACATGGCCATTTCCGCATGGCGCAGCAGCTGGTCGGCCTGCTCGCCGCCCCGTTCGCCGGCCTGGGAGAGCGACAGGCCGATGCTGCAGCTGCCTTGGTAGCGCAGCTCTTCCTTCAGCTGATACTCCTCGCCCAGCGCGTCCTGTGCCTGCCTGGCAAGCGCCTCGGCCCGCGCTTGGGCCTTGCCCGGGGCCGCGTGCAAGCCCTCCAGCAACAGCGCGAACTCATCCCCGCCCAAGCGTACCGCGTGAACGTCCTTTTGGCGCTGGGCCAGTGCCTCCAGGCGCTGGCCCACCTGGCGCAGCAGCTCGTCACCCACCTCGTGATCCAGCGTGTCGTTGAGGTCCTTGAAGGCGTCCAGATCGATGTAGATGAGCGCCTGCAGCCCGGGCTCCCGGCCGGCCTGCTCGTCGGCATTGGTGCGCAGGCGCTCGAGCAGGTAGCTGCGGTTGGGCAGGCCGGTGAGGGTGTCGTAGTAGGCGATGCGGCGCACGGTCTCCTCGGTGCGCTTGCGTTCGGTGATGTCGGTGGCAATGCCGCACAGGCCGTAAATGGCGCCGCTGGCATCGCGCAGGGGGATTTTCTGGGAGAGGAAGGTGCGCGGTTCCCGGTGCTCGGTCTCCTGGTACTGTTCCTCCGTCTGCACCGCCTCGCCGTGCTCCAGGACCCGCTGGTCCACGACGCTCAGCCGCTGGGCGGCCGCAGGGCCCAGGAAATCCGCATCGGCAAGGCCGATGATCTGCTCGTTGGAGCGCCCCAGCAGTTCCCGGGCGGCCTGGTTGGCGTAGGTGTAGCGCAGCTCTCGGTCCTTGATGTAGATGAAGGCGCCGACGCTGTCGAGAATCGTCTCCAGCCGCTGTTCGCTCTCGCGCAGGGAGCGGGTGCGGCGGGCGATCAGCCGTCGCATCCAGAAAACCAGCACCAGCGTGACCGACAGCGCCACAGCCAGTATTCCCAACCCCCACCATACGGCGCTCGGCACCGCGGCGATCAGGCCGCCTCGCTCCGGCTGCCAGCGGCGCAGTACCCGGTAGTAGGGCGAATCGTTGTCGGCGCGCCAGGCCAACAGATGATCGTCTATGGCCCGCAATACGGCGCTTTGGCGGCCGCCGGCCGCGGCAAAGTAGAGTGGGGTGGGGTCGAAGACGATGGGCGTGGCCTCCAGGCCGTAGCGTGGCGCGTACATCAGCCCGAAACGGTCATCGCTGATCACCGCGTCGGTCTGGCCTTTGGCGGTGGTTCTCAAGCCTTGTTCCAGGCTGCGTACCGGTACCAACACCGCGTCGACGCCGAAGGCCCGCAGCAGTTGGCCGAAGCTTTCGTGCTGCACGGAGTCACGCAGCACCGCGATACGGAGGTGCTGCAGCTGGAAGACGGAGATCAGCCGCGCTTCGGGAGGCGCGAAGATCTGTGATCTGGCGTAGAGGGCGGGCTGCTGGTGGAAGTCCAGGGTCCCGGCTCGATTGGCGGACCAGGCCACATCCGGCATCAGATCCAGTGTCCCGGCGCGCAGCTGGCGCAGGCAATCGTCCCACTCACAGCGCTGGAAGCGCAGCGTCCAGTCCTCCCGCTGAGCGATCTCGCGCAGCAGGTCCACGAAAATGCCCGCCGGCTCGCCGGCGTCGTTCACGAACACCTTCGGCTCATTCTGGTAGACACCCACGCGCAGTTCCTGGCCCAGGGCCGGCGCGGCCAGCAAGCACAGCATCAGCAAGCTGGCTCGGAGAATTCTCGCGCCGGATCGTTTCATGCCATGTCCCTGGTTCAGTTCGCCTGGCTGCCGCAGAGGCCGAGGAGAATTGATCAGCATCTCCCAAAAGGGTATCGCCTGAATGTAGCAGCTCACGGCGAGCGGCGCAGTGGCTGTTCGCGGACGAGCTCCTTCCCGATGAGATCGCGGCCCTGGTCGCGGCTGGGCCCGAGCGGTATCGACCGGCTGCTCTGATACGATGTGCGTCTTTCCGCCGCGTGTATAGAGGGGGAGGCATGGGGCGTGCGCAGGCCGAGAAGCTGTGGTTGCTGCTGATGCCGGGGCTGTTCGTTGTGCTCTGGAGCACCGGTTTCATCGGCGCCAAGCTGGGGCTGCCCTATGTGGAGCCCTTCACCTTTCTGGCGGTGCGGGTGGCCTTTGCCGCGATACTTCTTTATCTGGTGGCCTTGCTTACCCGCGCGCCCTGGCCGGACAGGCGCACCAGTGCGCATATCGTGGTGGCGGGCCTGCTGGTGCATGGGGTCTATCTGGGGGGTGTGTTCTACGCCATCGATTTGGGTCTGGCCGCCGGGGTCACGGCCATCATCGTCGCCCTGCAGCCCTTGCTGACCGCGGCGCTGGCGGGCATTTTCCTGGGCGAGCGGATTCGACCCCGGCAGTGGCTGGGGCTCGTTCTGGGGCTGCTGGGCGTGGGCCTGGTGGTCCAGGGGCGTCTGGACTTCGGCGGTGGCCCGGCGGCGCTGGTCTGTGCCTTGGCCGCCCTGGTGGGGATTACCCTGGGCACGCTCTATCAAAAGCGCTACTGCCCGAATGCGGATCTGCGCAGCGCCGGCACCCTGCAATACGGGGGCAACGCGGTGGTGCTGCTGATCGCCGCGGCCTTGTTCGAGGACATGAGCATCGCCTGGAGCGGCGAGTTCATCTTCGCCCTCGGCTGGTTGGTGCTGGTGCTTTCGGTGGGGGCGATTGGTCTGCTGTTCGCGTTGATCCGCCGGGGCGCGGCGGCCCAGGTGGCAAGCCTTTTCTATCTGGCGCCGCCGTTCGCCGCCCTGTTCGGTTACTGCTTGTTCGATGAGCGGCTCGGGCCGCAGGCCCTGACCGGGCTGGCGGTGGTGGTGATCGGGGTGGCGCTGGTCAACTGGCGCTCGGCGTCCCGCTGAGTGCGGGTATGACCGAGCTACAGGGGGCGGTTCTCGACATAAGCATAGACGCAATCGTTCTGGCTGGTCGCTTGATGAAATATCGATAGTTTATAGAATCGCATAAACAACCCACTCATTAGACGGTTCAGTTATTTATGATCAAGCGCATAGTGTTGCTGACGGCAGGTCTGCTCTTCGCGGGCCAGGTTTTCGCCGCCACCGAACTGCAGCCCCTGGTGGACGTGCAGTGGCTGCAGGCCAACAAGGACAACGCCGACGTGGTGGTGCTGGACGTGCGCAACACCATCGACGGCGGCTCGCGGGAGGTCTTCGAGCAGGGCCATATCCCCGGCGCCGTGTACTCCAATTACGCCCAGGCCGGCTGGCGCGTGAAGCGCGACGGTGTGGTGGCCAAGCTCCCGCCGGTGGCGGACCTGGAGGCGCTGATCGGCGCCCTGGGCATTGATAATGAGAGCGCCGTGGTGGTGGTGCCCGCCGGGGTGGGGGCCACCGACTTTGGCAGCGCCGCCCGGGTGTACTGGACCTTCAAGGTGCTGGGCCATGACCGTGTGGCCATCCTCGATGGAGGCTACAAGGCCTGGGTGGCGGCCGGCGCGCCGGTGGAACAGGGTTGGAACGCGCCCGAAGCGGCAGCCTTCCAGGCGAACTTCCGTCCGCGGATGGTGGCCGACACCGCCGATGTGGAAGCCGCCATGGCGGAGGGTATCCAGCTGGTGGATTCGCGCCCGGCGGAGCATTTTCTGGGCCGCGGCAAGCACCCGGCGGCGCGTGCGGCGGGCACCATCCCCGGGGCGATCAACCTGGAGCAGCAGAAGCTGGTGAAGGGCGAGAGCACCGAGTTTGTCAGCCGCGAGACCCTGCAGCAGTTGATCGACGAGGCCGAGGTGGCCCGTGAACCCACCATTACCTTCTGCAACACCGGCCACTGGGCTTCCACCGGGTGGTTCGCTCTGTCGGAGATCGCCGGCTACCAGAACGTCACCATGTATGACGGTTCCATGGTGGAGTGGGCAGCGGACGAGTCCCGCCCGCTACAGGTGGAAAAGCGCGGCTTGCAGAAGCTGCTGAGCATCTTCGACTGAGCGGGCTCGACATGAGTGCGACGGATGTAACTATCGGTGCCGCCACGGCGGCGCCTCAGGCGGTGCGGCCCAGGGCGGACCGTTTCGTGGTCTCGGTGTCGCTGCTCTTCGCAGCGTTGCTGGGCGGCTTGATCTGGCTGGAGGCGCCCACCGACAGGCTCTGGCTGTTCCTGCTGGGCGGTGTGCTGGGGGTGGCGCTGTACCACGGCGCCTTCGGCTTCACCGCCGGCTGGCGCAAGCTGGTGGTGGAGAAACGCAGCGGCGGCATGCGCGCGCAGCTCTTCCTGCTCGCCATCGCCTCGGCGCTGTTCATTCCGGTGTTGGCGATCGCACCCTCCCAGGGGCTAAGCATCAGTGGCACCGTGGCGCCGGTGGGCACCTCGCTGTTGCTGGGCAGCTTCCTGTTCGGCTTCGGGATGCAGCTGGGTGGCGGCTGCGGTTCGGGCACCCTGTTCACGGTGGGGGCGGGCAACCGGCGCATGCTGGTGACCCTGCTGTTCTTCATCATCGGTTCGGTGATCGGCACCCTGCATCTACCCTGGTGGCTGGCGCAGCCGGGTTTCGACCCGGTAAACCTCTCCGCGGTGCTGAGCCCCTGGGGGGCGCTGCTGTTGCAGATCCTGGTGCTGCTGGGCCTGGCGCTGTGGGCGGCGGCCCATGAGCGGCGCCATCACGGCGAGGTGCAGAAGGCGGTGTTTCGCCGCGCCGAGTACGGTTGGCGCAGTTTCTTCATGGGCGGCTGGCCATTGTTCTGGGCCGCGCTCGTGCTGGCGGTGGGCAATCTGCTGACCATGCTGATCGCGGGTTATCCCTGGGGCATCACCTTCGCATTCGGCCTGTGGGGCGCGAAAGCGCTGGTGGGGCTCGGCGTGGACATGAGCCAGTTCGAGTTCTGGACCTGGGATTACCCGGCGCTGGCGCTGCAGGACAGCGTGCTGGTGAACGTGGTCTCGGTGATGGACTTCGGCCTGTTGCTGGGGGCGATGCTGGCCGCGGGCCTGGCGGGGAAGTTCAACGCCGCCAGCCGCAATCCGCTGCCTTGGCGTTCCCTGTTGGGGGCCGTGGTGGGTGGTCTGGCAATGGGCTACGGCGCTCGTCTCGCCTTTGGCTGCAATATCGGCGCGATGTTCAGCGGCATCGCCTCGGCCAGCCTGCATGGTTGGATCTGGTTCGGTTTCGCGTTTCTCGGCTCCTTGCTGGGCATACGCGCCCGGCCCTTGTTCGGCATGAGCCGGGGCTGAGGGGGGCGCATGGAAAAGAAGGCTTACAGTTACTGGCGGATTCTACTGGTGCTGCTGGCGTTATTCGCGCTGGTCTTCGTTGACCATATCAACAGCAGCACCTTCGCCCGCAACAGCGGGCAGGGTGGGGTGCAGACCAGTTATTCTCAGCTGGATTCCTCTGCCTGCGCGCCCTGCGGGGCGCCCTGTCCGTCCACCCGCAAGGAATGAGTCCGGCCGGGGGCACGCCTTGCGTGCTCCCGGTTTCCGGTCCACCTCACAGCTCCCGCATGATCTCGGCGGCCAGCTCGAAGGAGCGGCAACGCGCCTGGTGATCGTGGATCTGAGCGGTGATCATCAGCTCCTGCACCCGGGTACGCTCGATGAAACGACCCAGCCCCGCCCGCACCGTCTCCGGTGAACCCACCACCGATCCCGGCCCCAGGGTACGCTCCAGCATCGCCAACTCCTGGGGGCTTGCCTGGCGGGTAATGTCTTCCACCGGCGGCGGCAGCTTGCCCGGCCGGCCACGGCGCAGGGCGAGAAACTGCTGCTGCAGGGAGCTATACAGCCGCTGCGCCTGCTCGTCGGTGTCCGCCACGAACACGTTCACCCCGGCCATGCTATAGGGCGCCTGCAGATCCGCCGAGGCGCGGAAGGTGCTGCGATAGACGTGCAGCGCGTCCAGCAGTTGATCCGGGGCGAAGTGCGAGGCGAAGGCGAAGGGCAGACCGCGCAGGGCGGCCAGCTGTGCACTGAACAGGCTCGAACCCAGCAGCCAGATGGGCACCCGCAAGCCCGCCCCGGGGACGGCCTGCACCGCTTGGCCCGGCTTGGCTTGCTGGAAATACCCCTGCAGTTCCGCCAGGTCCTGCGGAAATTGCTCGGCGGCCTCGAAGTAACGACGCAGGGCCCGGGCGGTGCGCTGGTCGGTGCCTGGCGCGCGCCCCAGGCCCAGGTCGATGCGTCCCGGATAGAGTGACTCCAGGGTGCCGAACTGTTCGGCCACCACCAGCGGGGCGTGGTTGGGCAGCATGATGCCACCGGCACCCACCCGGATGCGCTCGGTGCCGCCGGCGATATGGCCGATCACCACGGCGGTGGCGGCGCTGGCGATCCCGGTCATGTTGTGGTGCTCGGCGAGCCAGTAGCGGGTGTAGCCGCAGCGCTCGGCGAGTCGGGCCAGTTCCCGGCTGTGGTGCAGGGCCTCGGCGGCGTCACCGCCGGCGCGGATGGGGGCGAGATCGAGTACGGAATAGGCAGTCATGGGCCATAGCCTAACACTGGGCTACATCAGATCCCGAGGAATGGATTCGTCCCAGTTCTGGGAATACACCCGACGGTCCTGCTCATAGGCGTCCAGGCGTGCATGGATGCGGAAATGCGTGCGGTTGGCGCTGAGCACGGTGCGGGTGACCACCTTGGTTTCCCAGTCGCCTCGGCGAAGGCCCCGCTCGGTGTAGGTCATGCCCCGGGGGGACTGAAAGTCGCTGCCCTGGAAGCTGTAGCGCTCCTCGGTGTTGCGCTGCAACTGCAGATTGATCTCCGGGATGTGGTAACGCCCCTGATCGTTGATCACCTCCAGGGTGCCGGTGTCCGCGGCCAGATCGCGAATCACGCGCCAGGCGTGGCGAGGCGCTTCGATGCGCCGGGTAGGCAGGGGCGGTGCGCCCTCCGCCGGGCCCAGGGGGCGCAAGGGTTCCGCCGAGACGTCGCTGGGGCGTACCGGCACGTTGAGCCGGCTGCGCGCGCAGCACAGGCGCAGCATGGCGGGTTCCGGCGCCGGCCAGGCCAGCGGGAAGTAGGACGAGGAGATGGACAGGCGCAGCCGATGGCCCGCGGGGATCACCTGGGCGATGCCGTTGAACTGTACCCTCACCGGGTAGGGGTGACCGGGCTTCAGGGGCTGGGGATTCTCGTGACCGTCCCGGTGGGTGAGATTGAGCAGGCCATAGGTGATGCGGGTACTGCGCCCGTCGGGGAAGACGTCGGACAGGCGCACCGCCACCTGGGCCACAGGGCGGTTGGCGGCGAGCACCAGTTCGGCCTCGGGAATGCCTAAGATGGTCAGGTCCGCGGCCAGTGGCTCGGTGTCGAAGAGCAGGGAGCCGCCGTCCTCCTCCCGTTGGTCATGGGGCAGGTCGGGCACGGCGGAGTAGGAGCACCACTTGCCCGCGTAAAGCCCCACCGAGAGCGGCGACTGCACGGTCTCTTCGGGCGCTTCGGCCCCGTCCCCGGGACAGTCCAGCAGGCGCCGGTAGCCCAGGCCATAGCAGCGCTTCTCCAGCCGCGGCGAGGGCCATTCGGCCTCGCCCACCCAGCGCCCGGGGCGGGCCTCGTAGGAGGTGGAGGGCGGGACGCTGTCCTGCAGCCAGACGCGCAGCATGGGCTCGTGCCCAAGCCCGGTTTCCTCGCCCTTGAGCCAGTGGTTCAGCCAGCGCAGGGCCTCCTGGAGAAAGCCGGTGGCCGGCCCGGGTACGCCGGCGTTTGGGTAACGATGGCCCCAGGGGCCGATCAAGCCGCGGCGGGGCACCCGCAGGTGCTCCAGCAGGCGAAAGATGGCGTTGGTGTACCCGTCGGCCCAGCCGCCCACCGCCATGATGGGGCATTGGATGCGGCTGTAGTCCTCGCACACCGAGCCATGGCGCCAGTAGGCATCGCGGCGCTGGTGGCGCAACCATTTCTCCAGCCACAGGCCGCTGCCCTCCAGGCGCTGGAACCACAGTTTGCGCCAGCGCTCGCCGGCGAGCTTCGGGTCCGGCGGCAAGCTGTTGAAGGCGAACATGACCGTGGCCTCGGACAGGTGATCGCCGAGCAGGCAGCCGCCCATGTAGTGCATATTGTCCTGATACAGATCGTCGGAGCTGCAGCAGCTGATGACCGTCTTCAGCGGCGCGGGCGCGCGGGCGGCGATCTGCAGACCGTTGAAACCGCCCCAGGAGATGCCCATCATCGCCACCTGGCCGTCACACCAGTCCTGCCGGGCGATCCAGTGGATCACGTCGACGCCGTCGCCAATCTCCTGCTCGGCGTATTCGTCTTTCAGCACCCCGTCGGATTCGCCGCTGCCGCGCATGTCCACTCGCACGCAGGCATAACCGTGGCCGGCGAGATAGGGCATGTTGCTGCTGTCCCGGGCCCGGGTCTGGTCGCGCTTGCGGTAGGGGATGTACTCAAGGATGGCGGGCACGGGCTGGTGGGTGGCGGCCTCCGGAATCCATAGCCGGGCGGAGACCTGCTGGCCGTCGGGCAGCGGTATGTAGAGGTGCTCGATGGTTCGCACTGCGTAGGGAAACTCCCGGACCACCTTCATGCGCCACGCCTCCGGCGTCGTTGTGCCCCCCAGGACAATTGATCAGCGGCTCCCTCAGTTAAGTGGGGATGCGTGGGGCGGGAGTCGAGCCCGTTATTGGTTGAGCGGGCGGTGGTCGCTGAACTCGAAGGGCGCACGGGCGAGCAGTCGCTGGAATTTGGCCTGCAGATCGGCATCGTCCTCGCCGCCTATGCTGGCCTCGCCCACCACGTAGCGGTAGGCATCCTGATTGGGCAGCTCGGACAGGCGTATGCCCTCGCGGGCCTCGAGCATCAGGTGGGCGTCCGGGAATTCCCGGGCGAGGGCTTCCAGTTCCTCCGGGTGCGGTACGCGCAGGATCTCCGCATCGCCGTACTTGTTCAGCATGAACATGCCCGCGGCCTTGTAGCGCCCGCCGGCGCGGCGGAAACGGGGCGCGCGCCCCAGGGCCACGGCGACGGCGATCTCGTGATTGGACATGCCGTCCACCTTGAGAAACAGATCGCTGTGGGACTGGGATATGCGGGGGTTCACCTCCACCAGCCAGAGCTTGTCCCGTGCCTCGTCCCAGAGGAACTCCACGTTGAAGCAGCCCTGGTCGAAGCCGATGGCGGCGATGAGCCGCTTGCACACGTCGATCATGTGCGCCTGAATGGTCTCGGGCAGCCGGGATGGATAGCGGTATTCGGTGAAGCTGTGCCCGGCGGGGTCCTTGAGCATGTCAATGATGCCGTGGATGAACACCTGCCCATTCCGGGCATAGCCTTCCGGGGCGGCCTGCACGCCACTCATGAAACTCTCCGCCAGGCAGTACAGGCCATCGACGCGCGCCACCCGCTTGGGCAGATCGGCCAGGGCAAGGGTCTGGTTGAAGGGCCTGCCCAGGGTGGCGATGTGCGCGCGGGTCCTGCCCAGGGCCTCTTCCAGCTGGTGGCGGCTTTCGATGTGGAAGCCCAGTTGCGAGGAGAAGCCTTTCACCGGCTTGAGCCAGAAGGGGTAGTTCAGTACCAGCTTGTCGGCGGCATGCGGGTCGAAGGGGTTGAGGGCCTGGAAGGCGGGGACGCACTCGGGCACGGCCTTGAGTTGCTCCAGCCGCGCCCAATACTTGTGCTCGCAGCGCAGCACCGCCTCCAGGCTGGGGCCGGGCAGGCCGTAATCGGCGGCCAGCACCGGGGCAAGGCAGCTGGAGGGGTAGTCCCAGTGGCAGATTACCGCGTCGATGGCGCCGCGGAAGGCGGCGAGATGGGCGCGGCAGGCGGCCAGCAGCTCATCGAAGGGGGCGTGGCTGCAGACCAGGGTCTGATGATCAAGAAGGCCGTGGAAGCGGTGCTCCTCGGCGTGATCGATGCTTTCCAGTTCGGCGCGCTGCCAGTCGCGCATGCCGAGTACGAAAACATTCCTGGGCATCCCCGGCGTCCTTCGGTGGACAAGCGTCTTCGCTTGCCACCAGAAAATAAGGGCGCCGGGACGGCTTGCAAGGGATGGTCCGCCTATTCGGTGACCGCCTTGCCGGCGAAATACTTGATGGTGACCATCTCCGCCAGGGTGTCCTCGATCAGCTTCGGGTAGTCGGGGAAGATCTCCCGCTCCATGCGCTCCAGGACTTCGTGGCTGGAACGGGTCTTGGGCTGGCCGCTGAGCAGCGCGCAGCAGTCCTTGTAGGGCTGGATGGAGGTCTCGTAGGTGCCGATGCGCCGGGCGATGTCGATGATCTCGTTCTTGTCCAGGCCCACCAGCGGGCGCAGGATCGGCATCTCCAGCGCCCGGGAGGAGCTGACCATATTCTCCAGGGTCTGGGAAGCCACCTGGCCCAGGCTGTCGCCGGCCACCAGCGCCGCCGCGCCGATGCGCTCGGCCAGGGCCTGGGCGGTGCGGAACATGAAGCGGCGGAACATCACCACGTCGTAGCCGCTGTTGTGGCCCATCAGGCCCAGGTCGAAATGGGTGTAGGGCAGCAGGTGCAGGCGGCAGCGCAGGCCGTACCGGGACAATTGCCGCGCCAGTTGCATGACCACGCTGTTGCTCTCGAGTTTCTGCTGGGCGGGGCTGGCGGTCATGTGCATGAAATCCAGCCGGCAGCCGCGCTTGAACAGCGTCCAGGCCGCCACCGGCGAATCGATGCCGCCGGAGAGCAGGGCCAGCGCGTGGCCCGTGGTGCCCACCGGCAGCCCACCCATGCCCGGGTGCTTCTCGGCGTAGACGAACATGCCCTGGGAGTAGATATCCACCCGGAAGGTCACGTCCGGCTTGCTCAGGCTCACCTGGGACCAGTCGGTGTGCTGCAGGATGCGCGCCCCCAGCTCCCGGCCCAGCTCGTCGGATTTGCCGGGAAAACGCTTGTCGGCGCGGTTCACCCGCACGGCAAAGCGCAGCCCCTCGCGGTACTGGCGACGGGCGATCTCCAGCAGGATCTCGGCGGCGGGCTCTATGCTGGGCAGGCCTTCCGCCTGGCCGGTGCGTTTCGCCGACAGGGAGATCACCGGGGTGTAATTGGCGATGCCCGCTACCTGGCCCAGCAGCTCGAGGACTTCCTCGGTGCGGGCGGCCTGGGCCGGCGGCACTTCCACGTAGATGCGCTGGTGGCTCTGGCGCACCGGCCAGTCCAGGCCGTCCGCGCGCAGGCGCTGACGAATGTGGCGGCGCAGGGCGCGCTCGAAATCGGCGCGGTTACGCCCCTTGAGGGCGATCTCGGCGTAGCTGACGAGGATGCGGTTGGCTTGCATGGGGCTGTGTTTCGCTGCGGTAGGGCGTGGCAAGGGTGCGTATTTAAACGCCTTTGATCTGCTACGGCAAATGCGCGGCTTGCAGCGCGGGCCGCAAGACCGCAGTTAGGAATGCAGGGACGGAACCGGTGACGACTGCCGGGGGAGAGCGCCATGGCCAGCGTGGACGGCGAACGATGGGATGAGATGCGGGCGGCCTTCGAGGCGGCGGACCGGGACGGCGATGGGCTGATCGACGCCACCGAGTTCGAGGGCTTCGCCGACCAACTGGCGCTGGCCGCGGACTCCCGGGTGGCGCGCCAGGCCTTCGGGGAGATCGACCGCAACGGCGACGGGCGGATCAGCCTGGACGAGTTCGCCCACTGGTGGGGCGGCGACTGATCGGCTTCAGTGCCGGCGCTTGAGCGCCTACCATGGGCGCCTTCCGGAGCCGTGGGGACGCATTTCATGGACAAGGACAGAACGCTGGGGCTGCGGCTGGTGGCCGGCGGCGTACTGGTGCTCAGCTTCGATGCGCTGCTGGTGCGTCTCGCCGATGCCCCGGCGCTGACGGTAATCTTCTGGCGCGGGCTATGCATCGCGCTCTCGCTAGGCCTGTGGTTCACCGTCAAGGCCGGGTTGCGGGGCTGGCGGCGCCAGGCTCGGGGCGGGCGCGGCGTGATCCTGGTGGCCTTGTTCTTCGCTGTGGACACCGTGCTGTTCGTCACCGCCATTACCCACACCGCGGTGGCCAACACGGTGGTGATCCTGAGCGCCTCGCCCCTGTTCGCGGCCATGTTCAGCGCGCTGTTTCTGCACGAACGCCTGGCGCTGCGTACCTGGTTGGCGGCGGCGCTGATCTTCGTCGGCGTGCTGGTGGTGTTCGCCGGTTCGCTGGGCAGCGGAGGGCTGTGGGGAGACCTGGCGGCGCTGACCGCCGCCTGCACCCTGGCGGCGACCTTCACGCTGCTGCGCTATTATCCGCAATTGGAACGCGTCCCGGTGGTGGCGGCCAGCGGCTTGGTATCGATGACGTTGGTGCTGCCCTTCGCGCAGCCCTTTGGCCTGCCGCCGGAAAGCTACGGCTGGCTGGCGTTGATGGGCCTGTTGCAGATGCCGCTTGCGATGGTGCTGCTGGCGGTGGGGCCGCGTTATCTGCCGGCCCCCGAAGTCAGTCTGCTGATGTTGCTGGAGACCCTGTTGGGGCCGCTGTGGGTCTGGTGGGCGCTGGGCGAGCAGCCGCCCGGCAACACGGTGCTGGGCGGCCTGCTGATCGTGGGAACACTGTTGGCTTACTTTCTGGCGGGCCGGCGCTTCGGAACGCCCTGAGAGCCGGAGGGCAGGCCCGCTCCGGGGAAAAGTACACCCCCGAGGGCCGTGGCGCACCGCCAGGGCCTGACCCCGGTGTGCCGGCTTTGGCGTTGCCCGGGCTACACGGCCCGATCAGGCCGGCCCGCCTCAGCCCGTGGCCGCGATGAACCGCTGCGACATCGAGGCTCTCCGGAAGCCACCGCCGCCGCTCTCAAACCGCCATGCCGCATACGCTCACCGCCCAATTGCCGGTGGCCTCCTCGCCGGACGGCAGGGCCGCCTGGGGATCCTGCAGCCAGGCGACGATGTCGCCCATCACCCGCTCGCCCTGCAGGTCCCGGGTGAGCATATGGTACCCCGCCTGGTAGTAGGCAAAACGCCAGGCCACCGCCTCGCGGCCCGGCAGGCTCCGGAGCATCCGGCAGGTGGCTTGCCGGGGCACGATGTCATCCCGTGCGCCATACAGGATCAGTGTGGGCAAGGGCAGTGCGGGGCTCGCGGCCAGGGCCCGATCCATCAGATTGGCCAGCCCCTCCACCGCCTCGATGCGCGTTTTCTTGATCACCAGAGGGTCACGCCCCAGCCCGCGCAGCATCTCGGTATTGTCCGAGGCGACCCGGCCCAGACCCTTGCCGCTGGGCCGCCATTCGGGGGCCACCCGCGCGGCTACCCACAGGGCGGTGCGCTGGTACCAGGGCATGGTCTGGCGCGCCCAGACGGCGGGGGCGAGCAGCACCAGGCCATCGGCGGGCAATTCGCCTTCGGCGGCCGCGCTCAGGGCGACCGCGCCACCCATGCTTTCGCCGAGCAGATACACCGGGGTATCCGGGTAACGCTGCCGGAGGCGCAGGAGCACAGCGCGGGCATCGTCGATCATGCGCGGGCCGCCGGCCCACAAGCCGCGGCTGGCCGTCTCGCCGAAGCCGCGCTGGTCATAGGCATAACTGGCGATGCCCCGTTCGGCGAGATAATGGCCCAGCCCCTGGAAGGCCCGGCTGTAGTCGTTGAAGCCGTGCAGGGCCAGCACCACGGCCTGCGGAGATGGCTGCGCCGGGAGCCAGCGGCGCAGGGGCAGGCGGGTGCCGTCGCTAAGGCGGATGCGCTCTTCGCCGAAGCGCGCCTCCAGCGCCTGCCGATTGGCGCCGCCGTTCTGCGTTGGCGCGCCACAAGCCGCCAGCAGCATACTGACCAGCAGTATCAGGCCGAGCCGGTACATGGGTGCTGTCTCACTGTATTGCCGTGTGGGGCCCCACAGAATAGGCAGAGCGCGCCGCCAGGAATGTGAGACGCTACACGCTTCAAGGAGCAGCAGCGCATGATGCAGACGGACGCGACCCGGGAACTTGCCCAGCAGGCGCAGCTGCGCCGACATCGCTGGATCGCCACGGCGTTTTTGCTGGGGGCGGCCTTGTTGTTCGTTGCGAGCTTCCTGCCCGCCGAGCCGGGTTTCTGGGTGTTATTGCTGCGGGCCGGCGCCGAGGCCGGCGTGGTGGGCGGGATCGCGGATTGGTTCGCGGTCACGGCGCTGTTTCGCCATCCCTTTGGCATTCCCATCCCCCATACGGCGATCATTCCCCGCAACAAGGACCGCATCGGCGCGGGGCTGGGCAGCTTCGTGGAGACCCACTTTCTGGTTCCGGAGCTGGTCAGCGAGCGGCTGCGCGCGGCCAACCCGGCCCGGCGCCTGGGCCAATGGCTGCGCCGGGATGACAGCGCCCGCCTGGCCGCGGACCAGATACTGGACCTGGGCCCCGAGGTGCTGAATTCCTTCGATGACGAGGAGGTGCGCGCCTTCTTCCGAGAGACCTTCTCCAGCCGCCTGCGGGAGGTTGACCCGCTGCCGCTGCTGCGCCAATTGTTGAAGCTGCTCATCGAGAGCCGGCAGCACCAGCGGCTGTTCGATCGCAGCCTGCGCATCGCCCGGCGGCTCTTGCATGACCACCAGACGCAGATCTACGAACGAGTGACGGCTCGCAGTTCCTGGTGGATACCGACGACCGTGGATCGCAAGGTGGCCCGGGCCCTGGTGGAAGGGGTGGACGAGCTGCTCGGCGAGCTGGCCCAGGAGGGGCATCCGGTGCGCGCCCGTTTCGATGCCTCCGTGGCGGAGCTGGTGGAACGGCTGGAGCACTCGGCGTCGCTGCGTGCCCGCGTGGCCCAGGTACAGGCGCAGGTGCTGGACAGCCCCGAGCTGCGCACCGCCCTGGGGGCGTTGTGGGATGAGCTGCGGCGCATGTTGCTGGCCGAATTCCGCGACCCCCGCGGTGCCCTGCGCCAATCCCTGGCGGGAAGCCTGGCGTCTCTGGGGCGCACCCTGCTCGCCGACGAGGCCGCGCAGCAGCGGCTCAACGAGCGCCTGGACATGCTACTAAGCCGCCTGGTGGTGCCTTTCCGTGGCGAGATCAGCGCCCTGATCCGTCAAGTGGTGGGCAGCTGGGATGCCGGTACGGTCAGCCATCGTATGGAGCTGGAAGTGGGACGGGATCTGCAGTTCATCCGCATCAACGGCACCCTGGTGGGGGCGCTGGTGGGGGCGGTACTGTTCCTGCTCACCCATTCGTTATAGCGCCGCGGCTGCGGGGAGGCATTTACCTTCCGCTGCTCGGCGCGGGGGCTGTCCAGGCCCGGGGCAGGCTTTGGCAGGGCACGGTGTTTAGGGTACAAGTATGGCCCCATTCCAAGGGTAATCGGAGGGTGCGCGGTGGACGCGGTGGACGCGGTGGTAGAGGAAGGCGGCTTGAAGCGCTGGCTCAGGGATCTGGGAGCCCTGCGTCTGGCCTTGTTGTTCATGGGACTGGTGGTGGTGGTCTTCGCCGCCGACCCGGATGTGGAGCCGGTGCGCCACGGTTGGCGCCTGATCACCACCGGGGTGATTCCGGCGCTCTCACCCATGGTGGTGATGGTCATCCTGTTCGACATGCTCATGGCCCGGGTGCTGATGAGCGATACGGAAGGCCGGCGACGGGCGCGCTACCGGCGCATACTGAAGACCGACGGCATCGTGGTGGCGTTGATCGTGCTCTCCTGGATGCCCTTCTTCCTTTCCCTGGCGCCCTGAGCGGGCGATTGGAGGCCGGCATGATGGGGAGACGCCTGTTCTGTCTGTTGTTGCTGGCCCTGATGCTGACGGGCTGTGCCCGCCTGCTGCAGCAGCCCGAGTCCCCCCGCGTCAGCCTGGTCCATCTGAGCCTGCGGGATGCCACGGTTTTCGAGCAGCGTTACCGGCTGAGCCTGCGGGTGCAGAACCCCAACCGCTTTGCACTGCCCATCGAGGGCATGAGCTACAGCCTCTACCTGGGCGGTAGCGAATTCGCCCATGGCGTGAGCCCGGTGGGCGTGACGGTGCCCGCCTTCGGCGAAGAGGTACTGGAGGTGGAGATGAGCAGCAATCTGGCGCTGGCCTGGCAGCAGATGCTGCGCTGGGCGGAGCAGGGGGTGGACGGCGTGGATTATCGCCTGGCCGGCGAGGCGCAGTTGAAGGGGCGCTGGTTGAAGCTGCCCTTCGATTACCGCGGACGGATAGAGCTGGCACCGGGGGAAGGACGTTGAAGCCGGCGGGGCCTGAAAATCAGGCCGACCCCGACCCGTGACAAGCCTTTTCCCGTTTATTCCGCCTCTGCTTCCGGCAAGCTGGCCTCGCCACCCAAGTGCGCGCGGCGCCCCCGTTCCGCCAACTGCACCTGCTTCCAGCGCTCTTCCGCGCGGCGGTAATGCTCGGGGGGGTAGCGCCCGGCGCAGTGCGGGCATTGCACGCCTTCGCGGTAGTGCGGGTGCGTTCGGTCGGCGGCGCAGAGGGGCGCGCGGCAGCCTCGGCACAGGCGGTGCTCCCCCGGTGAGAGCCCCTGGCCCACGCTGACCCGGTCATCGAAGACGAAGCACTCGCCCTGCCAAAGGCTCTCGCCTTCGGGTACTTCTTCCAGGTACTTGAGAATTCCGCCTTCCAGCTGGTAGACCTCCTCGAAGCCCTGGGCCAGCATGTAGCTGCTGGCTTTCTCGCAGCGAATGCCACCGGTGCAGAACATGGCCACCTTGCGGTGGCGGCCGGGGTCCAGCTGCTCGGCCACGTAGTCGGGGAACTGGCGGAAGTGGTCCAGTTTCGGGTCCTGTGCCCGGTGGAAGCTGCCGATGCGCACCTCGTAGTCGTTACGGGTGTCCAGCACCAACACGTCCGGATCCTGCAGCAGGGCATTCCACGCCCGGGGCTTCACATAGCGGCCCACGGCCCTGGCCGGATTCGCCTCCTCCCGGCCCAGGGTGACGATCTCGCGCTTCAGGCGCACCTTCATGCGCAGAAACGGCGGCTGCTCGGCGGTGGAATGTTTGCTCGGCATATGGGCAAAGCGCGGGTCCGCCCGCAAATACTTCAGCACGGCCCGGGTGCCCTGCCGGCTGCCGGCCAGGGTGGCGTTGATGCCTTCGGCGGCGAGCAGGATGGTGCCCTTGAGCCCCCAGTCGTCGCACAGTGCCCGCAGCGGTGCCTGCCATTGGCGGTACTCCGGCAGCTCGGCGAACTGGTAGAAGGTTTCTATATGTGTTTCGGGCATGGACTCGGAGGGTCAGGGACGATGGGTGAGGTCATACCGTTTCAGCGGGGTCGCCTGCCGCGCCGCGGGGTACTGCCGCCGAGCTGTATCGGCGGCCGGCACGAATGGCGTGTGCTGCAGGCGCACAAGTTCGATGTGCGCCTGGGCCGGCTGGTGAGCGTGCTGCAGTGCATACGCTGCAAGACGGTGCATCACAAACCGCGATAGCACCGCCCGGCTCAGCGCTGGTTGAACTTGGCGGCCAGCTGCTCGAGCTTGCTCAGGGTAGGCTCGCCCGCGGGGCCGGTGTCGGCCGCGGGGCGGGCGCCGCCGGCGTTGTGCCGCGGGCGTGAGGGCCGGGGTTCGCGCTTGCCGCGGGAGGGCTTTTCCTGGCGAGCCTTGCGCTGCTGTGCCTTGCGTTCCGCCTGACGCTCGGCCTGCCGGGCCGCGCGCAGCTCTTTCTGCTTGTCCAGCTCGCTCTGGGCGTGCTGCTTGTCCGCGTCGCTGATCTCGCCGGCGGCCTCGCCCTGGAGGTCGATGCGCGGCCGTCCCTCGATGATCGCTTCCCTGTACGACATGGAGCGGGTGTACAGGGCGAGCGCCTGGCGAATCAGCCAGTTGGGGGTGTCCTTCAGCGCCTCGTCCGCGTCCAGGGCGGCGCGCAGTTCCTTCTGGATGCCGATGGCCAGGGGGCGCAACGCGGCCCGGTCCCGGGTGAAGGTCTGCGGATAACGCTCGGCCAGCTGGCCCAGGAATTCGCGGGTACGTTCGGCGCGCTTGCGCTTTTGGGTATCGCTTTGACTCATGATGGGGCTCTCGGGGCGGGCGCCTCAGGCGCGGGACATGAAACGACCGGTTTCGGTGTTGATCTTGATGCTCTCGCCGGCGCCCAGATACTCGGGCACCTGGACTTCCAGGCCGGTGCCCAGACGCGCGGGCTTGGTACGGCCGGCGGCGGTGGCGCCTTTCAGGGCAGGGGCGGTGTCGATGATCTCCAGGGTCACCGACTGGGGCAGTTCGATGCCGATGGGCTTGTCATCGGCGATCAGCACCATGATGCCTTCCAGCCCTTCGCTCAGATAATCCTGCTGGCCGTCCAGCTCGGCCTCGGACAGGCTGTACTGGCTGAAGTCCTCCTGGTCCATGAACACGCAGTGCTCGCCGTCGCGGTACGAGAACTGCACGGCGCGGCGCTGCAGGTCGGCGTCCTTGAGTTGCTCGTCACCCTTGAGGCTGCGGTCCAGCTTCTGGCCGGTCTGCACGTTGCGGAAGCGGATCTTGTACAGGGTGGAGGCGCCGCGGGAGGAGGGGCTTTTCGCCTCCAGCTGCTCGGCCACATGGATCTGGCCGTCGATTTCCACCACGCTGCCGCGTTTGATGTCAGCCGCTTTCATCGTCGTTCGGGGTTCCGGGTGTCCTGGGTGCGGGGATTGTAGACCAGCTTGGCCCGGCGCGCCTCCCGGGAAGCACGCCGACGCCGGTCTACATCATGCCGGTCTGCAGCTTGGCGGCGTCCGACATCATCTCGAAGCTCCAGGGCGGGTCGAAGACCACCTCCACCGCCGCCTCCTCCACGGTGGGAATGAGCAGGATCTTGCTGCGGGCATCATCGGCGATGATGTCGCCCATGCCGCAGCCCGGGGCGGTGAGGGTCATGTCCACCTCGACTCGCCGGCCACCGCCCTCCAGGGTCTTGATTTCGCAGCGATACACCAGGCCCAGCTCGACGATGTCCACGGGGATTTCCGGGTCGTAGCAAGTGTGCAGTTGCTGCCAGACGATTTGCTCCACGTCCTGGTCGGTGGCGTTCTCCGGCAGCGCCGGCGGCGCTACGGGCTCCTTGCCCAGGGCGTCGGCATCCTGGCCGGCGATGCGAAACAGATTTCCCTGGATGTAGACCGTGAAGCTGCCGCCCAAAGCCTGGGTGATTACGCCTTCGGCACCCTTGGGAACGATGCCCGAGTCGCCGGCGGGGATGAGTACCGCCTCGCAGTCGCGCTCGAAAGTCACCGCCTCGCCTTTGGGCTGATACATGCCTCGCCTCCGCATAGAAATAAACAGTACCGATTTGGTCCCATTCTAACAGCGCCGCGGGGGATAGCGCTATTGGGGCTGCGGGGTGCGGGGGTCAGTTGCGGATCAATTCCAGCACGCCACTGCCGGGCAGGCGGGTGATGTAGTCGGCACCCATCAGCAGCCCGGGGGTGGTGAAACCGGCTGGGGCGGCCTTGCACAGCACATGGGCGGCGATGTCCACGGCCACGTAGGCACTGAGGTCGTAGACATTGGCGGTGCGGATGCGCGCGGTCTTGCGCTGACCATCGGCGGCCCGGGCCTCGCCCCAGACAAAGCTGGGGCTGGCGGCGCGCTCGGCGGGGCTGGGCCCGTGAACGCGGCGGGCGATCATGCGCTGCAGCCCCTGCTGCAGGGGCCGCAGGCCGAGCATCGGGCGCAGGGCGGCGAGCATCTTCAAACGCCAGGCCTGGCGGCGCTGCAGGGGCAGGAACACTTCGATGTCCGGAATGCCGGTGCTGTGGTGGGCGCTGAACAGATCCGCCCAGGGCAGGCTGACCGCATGGCGCGTGCCATTGCCGAAGTCTATGTCCCGGGCGCGGCGGGCAAGCGGCGCGGCGCGGATCTCGCTGTCGCGACAGCGCCGGCCGCCTTGAGCGAGCATTTCCACCAGGCTCTTGGCCGTGCCCGGGGCGAGCGGTGAAGCACTCTCGAAGCCCAGCGCCAGGCGGTCAGCCTCCGGCAGGGCGTGCTTGAGGGTGAGCGCCAGACAATCGGTGGGCACCACATCGAAGCCCACGCCGGGGCAGAGCACGACGCCGGCCTGGCGGGCGAGGCGGTGGTGGGCATGGGCGTCTTGGAACACGGGGATTTCGCCGGTAATGTCCAGATAATGGGCTTCGCGGGCAAGACAGGCCTTGATGACGTGGCTGGCGGTGGCCGAGAAGGGGCCGGCGCAGAGCAGCACCAGCTCCATGCCCTTGAGGTGTGCCTTCACGCCTCGGGCATGGTCGATCTCGAAGGCGCGTTGCTCGCAGCCATACTCCCGGGCAAGCAGGCGCAGCCGCTCCCGGTCGCGCCCGGCGATCACCGGGTTCAGGCCGCGACGGTGGGCCTCGGCCACGATCAAGCGACCGGTATAGCCATAGGCCCCGTAGATCATCCAGCGGGCGTTTTCCATTAGCACTCGAGTGAGGGCGGCGCGGCCGTCCTTCAAATCGCAGCGGAGGTGGGCCATGACAGCGCGACGGCAATGGCGGGTGGCGGTGCTGCCCGGAGACGGTATAGGCCCGGAGGTCATGGCTGTCACGGTAAACGCCTTACGGGCCCTGGCCGAGTCCGGCGGGCCGGTGCTGGACCTGGTGGAATTGCCCTGGCCGTCCACGGCCTGGCACCGCGAGCACGGCGAGATGATGCCCCAGGATGGGCTGGACCAATTGGCCGCCTTCGATGTCTTGCTGCTGGGCGCCTTGGGGGATCCGGGGCCGGCGAACGATCCGCAGCGCTATGTGTTGCCCGATGCGGTGTCATTGGCGCCTTTGCTGGAAATCCGCAAGGGTTTCGACCAGTGGGCCTGCGAGCGCCCCGCCATCCTGCTCGACGGCGCGCCGCAGTATCTGGCCGACCCGCGAGCGCGGCAGATCGACATGCTGGTGCTGCGCGAGAACAGCGAGGGCGAGTATGTGGGCCAGGGCGGGCGGCTCGCCGCCGGCACCTCGCGCGAGATCGTCACCCAGGTCGAGGTGTTTACCCGCCACGCCGCCGAGCGCTTGTTCCACCATGCCTTTGCCCGGGCCCGCCAGCGTGCCGCCGAGCGCGAGCAGGGCCGTCGTGGTGATCGGCGCTTCCCGCTGCCCGGCGGCGGCGAGGCCCGCGCACGGGTGTGCCTGATCACCAAGCGCAACGCCCTGCGTCACTGGGGCGAGATGTACACCGAAGTGTTCGCCGAGGTGGCGGCGGACTATCCGGATGTGGCCACACACCATGAGCTGGTGGATGCGGCCTGCATGAAATTCGTCACCGCCCCCTGGCAGTTCGATGTGGTGGCGGCGAGCAATCTGCAGGGGGATATCCTCACCGACCTGGCGGCGGTGCTCGCCGGGGGGATGGGTATCGCCCCATCGAGCAACATCAAGCCCGATGATCGCCGCAGCCCGCCCATGTTCGAGCCCACCCACGGCAGTGCGCCGGATATCGCCGGCAAGGGCCTGGCGGGGCCGGCGGCGATGCTGCTCACCGCGGCGATGATGCTGGACTGGATGGGCGAGGAAGACCCGGCGGCGGCGGAAGCCGGACGCCGGCTGCGGGCGGCGGTGGAGGCGGATCTGGTGGCCTCGGGGGATACGCGGCGCAGCACGGCGCAGGTGGGGGAGGCGGTTCTGGCTCGTTTGTGAGCTCATCGCGTGTAAGGACAAACCACCCATACTTGGGCGATTCGGGCAACACGAGAAGTCGGGCATGAGTGTCGGTGGCGGCCGCCGTGTCCGGCTGGGCGGGCGTAGAGCGGGGGGAGAACCTGGAATCCGTCTGCGGCCACATTGCGGCCACGCGGCGAGGGCGCACGCTTGCCCTTGCACAAGCGCCTTATGCCGTCCACCCTCAAGGTGTCCCTGTAACAAAGCCCTCCGGAGGTCAGCATGAGTCAACAGGCCGGTCATCTCTCGCCCTTGTTGCAGCAGTCCAGTGGCATCACAGCGGCCCGAGGGGAGGGGATGTACCTGTTCGACGAGCAGGACAAGCGGTACCTGGATTTCACCTCCGGCATCGGCGTGACCAGCACCGGGCATTGCCACCCGCGGGTGGTGGAGGCCGTGCAGGCCCAGGCCGCGCGGCTGATCCACGGCCAGTACGCCATCGTCAAGCACCCCAACGCGCTGCGGCTCTGCGAGCGCCTGGGTGAGCTCACGCCCGAGGGCATCGACAGCTTCTTCTTCGTCAACGCCGGCTCCGAGGCGGTGGAAGCCGCGCTGCGCCTGGCCCGCCAGGCCACGGGCCGGCCCAATATCATCGTTTTCCACGGCGGCTTTCACGGCCGCACCATGGGCGCGCTGTCCATGACCACCTCCAGCGTCGGCCTGCGCGCCGGGCTGCAGCCCACCATGGGGGGCGTGGTGGTGGCGCCGTTCCCGGATACCTACCGCTACGGCTGGGACCGGAAGACCGCCACCGAATTCTGTCTGCGGGAGCTGGACCATATCTTTCACACCATCAGCAGCCCGAAGGAGACCGCGGCGCTGCTGATCGAGCCGGTGCAGGGCGAGGCGGGCTATGTGCCCGCCAACACGGCCTTCATGCAGGGCCTGCGCGAGCGCTGCGACCATCACGATCTGCTGTTGATCGTGGACGAGGTGCAGGCGGGCAACGGGCGTACCGGCCGGTACTGGGGGCATGAACACTACGGCGTGCGCCCGGACGTGCTGGTCACCGCCAAGGGCCTGGCCAGCGGTTTTCCACTCTCGGTGATGGGCGCGCCGGAGGCGCTGATGGCCAAGGGCTGGCCGGGCTCCCAGGGCGGCACCTACGGCGGCAACGCGGTGGCCTGCGCGGCGGCGCTGGCGACCCTGGACGTGATCCGCGACGAGGGCCTGGTGGAGAACGCCGCCGAACAGGGCGCGTATCTGCGCGCTCGGCTGGATGTGCTGGAAGAGCGCCATGCCTGCATCGGCAATGTACGTGGCCAGGGGCTGATGCAGGGCGCCGTGATCGTCAACGAAGCGGGGGAGCCCGATGGCGAGCGCGCCGGGCGGCTGCTGAAGGCCGCCGAGGAGCGGGGGCTGCTGCTGATCCGCTGCGGTGCCTACGGCGGGCAGATCGTGCGCTGGCTGCCGCCGCTGATCGTCAATCGCGAGCAGATCGATCAGGCGGTGGATACCTTCGAGGAGGCGCTGCGGGCGACGGCCTAGCCCCGGACCGGCGCCAGGTCTCGCGCCACCGGAACAGGCCCGGGGTAGTGGTGAATGCCCCCACCTTTGCTATTGTTGCCGGCTTTTAGCCCGGACAGCCACCCGTGTACGCCGTTTTCAACATTGCCCTGCCTTTCTTCGCCCTGATCGCCACCGGCTACGCCGCGGGCCGCAGCAGTCTGCTGCCGGTGCCCGCCATCCAGGGTCTGAACGCTTTCGTGTTCTATTTCGCGCTGCCGGCGCTGCTGCTGGTGAAAGTGTCCGAATCGTCCATAGGCGCCCTGCTGGACCCCAAGGTGGTGGCCGCCTACTACGGTCCCAGCCTGCTGTTGTTCTTTGGCGTTTTTCTGCTGGGGCGCTGGCTGGCACCCGCCAGCGTGTCGGTGCAGGCCCTGCGGAGCCTGGCCGCGACCTTCGCGAATGTGGGTTTCGTCGGCCTGCCGCTGGCGATCATGGCTTTCGGCGATGCGGCGGCGCTGCCGGCGGTGATGGTGGTGGTGGTGGACACCGTGGTGATGATCGGCCTGACGGTGGGTATCGTGGAAGCGGACCAAGGGCGCGGCGGCAGCGCCTTGCGGGTGGTGCGCATCGTCTTCGGTGGCCTGATCCGCAATCCGCTGATCATCGCCAGCTTCCTGGGTCTGATCATGGCGGCCCTGAGTTGGCGCCTGCCCGGGCCCGTGAACAGTTATGCCAATCTGCTCGGCAATGCCGCCGGGCCCTGCGCGCTGTTCGCCCTGGGGGCGACGCTGGCCCGCCGGCCGTTGACCCAGGGCATGAACGAGGCTCTGACGATTTCCGCGGCAAGTCTGTTGCTGCACCCCCTGCTGGTCTGGTTCGCGGCCAGCCAGGTCTTCCAGCTCTCGCCGCTGTTCGTGGCGGTGCTCACCGTGCAGGCGGCGCTCCCGGTGGCGGCGAATGTGTATGTGCTGGCCCAGCGCTACGATGTGCGCCCGGCGCAGGCCTCCACCAATATTCTGGTGTCCACCGCCATAGCCATCATCACTCTCTCGGCGGTACTGTCCTGGTTCCACGGCAACGCCTGAACAGGGCGGGCGCTTTAGAGGGCCTGTACTGAATTGGGGGTTCACGCATGACAGCGGTCTGGCTGGTACTGGCGCTTCTGCCCCTGGGGCTTTTGTTCGGGGGGCTGCTGGGTTGCTGGCGTCGCTGGCGACATCGGCGGATTGCCGCTGCGCCGTTCCCGCCGGATTGGGAGCGCGTGCTGATGGCGCGCTGGCTGATGTACCGGCGCCTGCCGGAGGCCCTGCGCCAGCGCCTGCGGGAGCGGCTGCGGCTGTTCCTCGCCGAGAAGAATTTCATTCCCTGCGCGGGCCTGGAGATGAGCGAGGAGATGCCGCTGCTGATCGCCGCCCAGGCCTGCCTGCTGGTGGCGCATCGTCCGCTGCCGCCGTATCCGGCGCTGCACAGCATTCTGCTCTACCCCGCGGCTTATCTGGCGGATACCGAACATTGGGACGAGGCGGGTGTGGTGAGCAGCGGTCAGGAGGCCCGCCTGGGAGAATCCTGGGAGGGCGGCCAGGTGGTGCTGGGCTGGGAGCAGGTGGCGGCGGACCTGGCCGAGCCGGACGACGCCCACAATGTGGTGCTGCACGAGTTCGCCCATCAGCTGGACCACGATGACGGCCTGGCCGACGGCTTGCCGGTGTTGCCCGAGAGCGGTATGTATCGGCGCTGGGGGGCGCTGTTCAGCGAGGCTTGGGAGGATTTGCAGCGGCAGTTGCAGGCGGGCGAGCCGACGCTGCTGGACCCTTATGCGGCCACCGATCCGGCGGAATTCTTCGCCGTGCTGGTGGAGACTTTCTTCGAGCAACCGCACCCGCTGGCCGCGGAGAACCCGCCGCTGTACACCTTGCTGACGGAGTATTTCGCGCTGGACCCGCGGGAGTGGCAGCCGCTTCTGGACGCCCACCGCTGAAAAAAGGTTCCTTGCGCTTTTGCGGGAAAGCGCCGGTCCGGGGAGCGGGCCCTGTGGCGAGGTTTGTGGTGCTGGTGCTGGTGCTGGTGCTGGTGCTGGTGCTGGTGCTGGTGCTGGTGCTGGTGCTGGTGCTGGTGCTGGTGCTGGTGCTGGTGCTGGTGCTGGCGCCGGCGCCGGCGCCGGCGCCGGTTCCGGTTCCGGTTCCGGTTCCGGTTCCGG